>JAEXCN010000349.1 GCA_023402175.1 Pseudomonadota bacterium
GCGTCACCCAGCGACTGGTACGGATGCGCGGCGGCTCGGGACGCACCACGATCAACGGCGTCGAGCGCTGCACGGGTATCGTCACACGAGGCGGGCGCGTCTGCATGCCGTCGGGATCGACGGCAGCCAAGTACTTCCCGTGGACATAAGCATAGACATTGAGGTCTTCATGACCCGGCGCGTGGATCGCGAGGGGGTCAGGACTCATCCAACGTCCGAGATATCCGTGAAGGAAACGGTTACCGACGTAAGTAAGGCCTACCTCGATGTCCTCTTCTTTTTCCGTAAAGCGATAGTCCTCGCGGAAAGCCTTCCAGCGTCCGGGACGATAGTCGCTTTCCGTCGTACCTTGTGCCGTGTGCGTGGCGGTCTCGACAAGCTCGCCGGTCTCGCGATCGAAGACGATGTTTGTCGAGCCGAGGTGATCAGGCACCTCCAGGTAGACACGCGCTTGCAGGAAGGATGAAGCCGGGAGCCCCTCTGTATCGTAGTGGACGCGGCCAAGGCGCACATTATCGGCCAGCAGGTACGGTACCTCGGTCCATACCGACAGCTCGTAGTCAGCACTCTCCCTAGTGCCGACCCACCCCGCGCCGCGGACCTCCAGGGAGTCGAAGACGTAGACCGTCTGCCGCCCGCCGCGCGCGGCGTCGTCGAACGTGGCGCCGGCGGTCGTGTCAGCTGCGGTCTTGAGGACCCGCATGTCGTCCGCGTCGTACGCGTAGCGCAGGTCCACTGCCGCTGCGGTCGCCGGGAGCGGTCCGCTGGCGGTCTGTCCGTCGGCGGAGGCAAGATCCCAGCGCCTCGCGCGCACCAGACGGGACGTCTCGTCCCAATCGTAGGCGAAGCGCTGCGTGCAGCTCGCGCCCGCGGGAAGGCAGGGGCCGTTGCGAACGACGAGTAGCCCGGTGACATTGCCCGCGCGGTCGTACGCTGCGTTCGCTCGACCGCTTCGCGAGCTGCCGCTCGCCTCATTCGAAGCGTTGAGGAGCTGGTACGGCTTGCCCGACCCGACGCCGTTCGTCACCGTGCCGAGTGAACGGTCGTAGAACCCGGCCGCGTCATCGCCCGTCTGCACCGTGTTGCCGAGCCAGTCGAACGCGAACGTTTGCTGCGCGATCCGGTTGTCGAAGGCGACATGCGGTGAAGGCTCCGCCTGGCGGTTGTCGGCTACTCCGGAGGTGTTCTCTGCCGCGTACGGCGAAACCCATGCGGCGTCCCCGGCATACGAGTAGTCGACTCGTTTAACACGATACAAGTCATCGTATTTGATCGAGCGCGACGCCGGCTTGGCGCCAGCCGGCCACTCCCATTCGAGTCGGTTATCCTTGATCTCGATCGGATTGTCGACGGCGTCGTATTCAATCTCGAAGTCCTGCAAGAGGAGCTGGAGACTCGTCGGCGGGCCATAGAGCGGAGGCGCCGGTGAGTACGCAGGCGGTGTTGCCGACCAGATCGGCGGTGTTCCGCGATACGTTTGAATCCACACCAAACGCCGCTGCTCATCGTACGAGAGCGCCGTCGTCGTGCCGGCGGCATCGCCGAAGCGCGTCTCGGTTGTCAGACCGTCGGCGTCGCGTTTGATCGAGTTGACGAGCGCGCCATACGTCGAACCGACGCTCGCGACGACGCCTCGCTTGCTGTACGTAATCGTGATGGCGCTTTGTGAGGCTCCTTCGGGGAGGACGACCTGCGCGCCCGTCGAGGCATCGATTTCACGGTCGGCGGCGTCGTACGTCGTTGCCTGTGTGTAGAACCGCGGCGCGTATCGTGACGCGAGATCGGTAGCCGGGCGGCCGGGCCTCGCGATCTGCCGCGCTACACACGTGACCCGACCGCGAACGTCGTAGCCCGTGACGGTACGCGATCCTCGGTCGGAGATCGACGCGAGGCGACCGTGGAGCATCGCGGGGTTCGGCGTGCAGTCGTCGATGGACGCGGGAACCGCTGGGTCCGGCGTGTCGTAACGGTAGAAAGCTTCCGTTCCGCTTCCGGTCGCGAGGTCGGGCGCGGTGTAGGGCGGCTGGCCATCGACGCACGGTGAATAGTCTTCGGCGAGGATACGGCCCGCGGAGTCGTACGCGTAGTTGACGCCGCAGCCGCGCGCGTCGCTCGTTCCGACGAGATCGCCGCTGTCGTCGAAGGCATACCGAAGGGCGTGGAGTCCGGACGGGACCGGCGCCGATGGCGACGGCGCGGGCGCAGCACCCGGCGCCCCCGTCGAGGTGTTCGGCTCGACGTTGAGGACCATTCGGCCCAGCGTGTCGTAGCGAACCCAGCGCACAACGTCGTCGCTTGCAGCGCGGGTCCGACGGATGATCGTGGGTTGTCCCGTCGACGTGTAGGTCGTGAGGACGTGGTGCTGCTCGAGCGCCGCACGCTGGCGAATGCGCGCGGTCGTCTTGACGACGCGGCCGTGGCCATCCTTCTCGCTCGTGGCGTAGGTTTCTGCATGCTCGCCCGCGAGGTCCGCTGCGTCCCACGTGTCCGTCGAGAGCGCGTGATGAACGAGTGCTTGCTCGACTAGGCCGTCGTAGCCGCGTTGTTCGATGGGTCGCCCGAACGCGTCATACCGCGCACTACGGTGTGGCGTGGGAGGAGGGGCCGAGATCGGATAGGCGCGCGGGTCGCCGTCCCAGAACCACGGAAGGAAGGTGTCCTGGACTGCGCCCTTCGCGTCGAACCGTTCCAGGCCACGGACGATGAAGTCGCCCTCGTCTCGAGCGGATCGATCGGCCTCCTCGAGTGTGAGGCGCACGCGCGCCATTCCGTCGACGTATGCGTAGGACTCGCGGTACGAGAGCGGCGCGTCGGAGTGCACCGTGCGCGTTCGTACGATGGAGAATGGCCGCGCCGGTGTTGCGACGTCGTAATCGACGAGCAGCGAGGGGTAGGGTGAGGAGGCTCCCGGAGTCGTAGGATCCGGTGCGGTCAGAGCGACAATGCGCCCGAAGTCGTCGTACGCAATCGTGGTCACCTCGTCTCCATTGCCGCGCACCATCCGCGGCGCCGCGACGGAGCGGTCGTATTCAACCGTCGATTCGAGCGCGACGGCTCCCCGAGGGCGATCTCCTGCAAGGCACGTCGCACCGCCCGCGGTCAGTGCGCCGGCAAAGATCCGCTCGCGTACAGCAAAGTCCGCGTAGGTGGACTCGTAAGCCAGTTCACGGCATCGACCGCCAGGCCCGGCGTTGGAGATGAGATTCCCAGCTTCGTCGTACGAGCTCCACGAGACGTCGATCCAACCATCGTGCGATGCGCCCGCGACGATGTTGCCAGCTGTTTGAGCCCCGCTTGAATGCCAGCGTTCGAGAGCCAGGGTGCCCTCGAGGTAGGACGATTCATGGATGGGATTCCCTGCCTGATCGTATTCGATATTCGTCCACACGCGTTTGGCCGTATCATTCGACCCTGTGACGTACGTCTCGGCCGTGCGAAAGAGCCAGCCGCTGGAGCCGAGAAGCGTCGGGCTCGTGTACGTGGTCAGCTTCTCGTCAATTCCTTTCCGACCCCAAGCGATCTCTTCGGTCACGTTGCCGGCGACATCGACCGTCCGATCGCTCTGAACGTGCACCGCGCCGATGGTGCGAAGCATGATGCTCCGTTGGCGCTCGGGGCGAGGGCTGCCCAGCACCGCCTGGCGCTCGACATCGGACATCGTCGTCGGCTTAGGAGCCGCAAACGCCGCGGGGTCGCTCGTGTCGTAGTGCCAGGTATCCGTCTGCACGGCAAATGCGTGCCGCACCTGACGGCCGTCGCGCCCGACGGCGAGCTTGCGCAGACGGTACGTCGTATGGGTCGTCGAGAGATAGACGATCCCCTGCTCGTCGGACGTCTCCGTGATGACAGGCAGGCCTTTCAGCGCCTCACGAACATTGTCCGCCCAGCGCCCGTCGGGGCTACATCTCGAGGTCGCTCCTCCCCCTGGTGGCTCGTCGTCTTCGTCTTCGCATTCGCCGAGGAGAAACTCGGTGGTCGTCGTGGATGTGGGCGAGTTCAAGTCGCCCACCTGGCGCATGCTGGCGAAGCGAAAGCCGCGGAACTCGCGCTGGCGACCGTCGAAGACGGGGTCCCGGTACGTGTACTCCGTGACGTACGCGGGAGCTCCCTCCGCAACGGTGAGGTTGTCACGCTCGGTCACGCGCTTGATCATGTGCTGCACGACCGGCACTTTCGTATCCCATGGGCGCCCTTCCGCCGCTGCATCCAGCATCGCCCGGGCGGACGTCGTGTACTCGAGCTCGGTGGTTTTCCCGAGGCTGTTGTCGACGCGCGTGAGCAGCCACGGCCGCTTTCCACCTGCGAGGTCCATGTAGCGGTAGTTCCCGCCTTCGCCCCAGAGGAGGTCCCGCGTGCCCGAGCCGTTGACGTCGACCAAGCGCACGCGATTGATGGCGAGCGGACCCGCAGCCGGCGTAAAGCCCGTGACGACGTGACGGTTGCCCGTGAAGCCGACGCCGTCGACGTTGAGCCATATGTCGACGGCATCGAACCGGACCTGTACGAGATCGTCCAGGCCATCGCCGTTCACATCGTCGAGGCGGACGCCGCCGCCGTTCGGATCCGAGTACCACGGCGACGAGGCCATCGAGATATACGAGCCGCTGACGAACCCCGACGCGCAGGTGCCGAGCTGGCCGGTTCCCCACGAGCCATCGCCGCGACCGGGCCAGTACCGAACGTCCCCTTGTTGGACGTACACGATATCGGGCAGTCCGTCGCCGTTCATGTCGGCGATCTTCGTCGTCCGATCGCTGAAGCGAATCGGCACTCCAGGCGTGACCAGCGGCACACACGACGGCACCGCGGTGAGGTTCAAGGTAGCGCTCGCGGGCCCCGTCCACTTGCCCGAACCGAACTGCCCGTCACCGCCCGGAAGTCGGCCCAGTGAAAAGAACGTTTGAAGCTGCGTCCCCGTCGACCGCACGACGTCGACGAGACCATCTTGATCGACGTCCATCACGCGGACTTCCGGGTTGTCCTTCGTCAAGTCGAGCTGGGGACTCTGCGCGCTGGCTGTCGGAATCGCGCGCCCGACCATCGTCCAGCAGCCAGCGACGGATCGCGGGCTGTAAACGGCGAACTTCTTCACCTGCGGCTGATGGAGCCAATCGATGATGCCGTCGCCATCGAGATCGCTCGCCGCTACGTTGTCGTTCGACAGCCGAATGTCCGTGGGTGTCGCTCCCATTACACCGGCGAGGCACAGCTTCGATGTCGCAAATCCGTTGGGTGCAGTCCCACCGTTCAAGAAGAGCGGGTACTTCTGGTCGCTGCCTGGTTGCGTCGTCACGACGTCCGGCAAGCTGTCGCCATTGATGTCGAAGAGATCGGTGAGCTGATCGTCTAGCGAATGGGAGGGAGAGCCCGTCATCGCGACGACGCGTTCGTCGAAACCCTCGTAGCCCTGCAGGTCGGCGACGCCTGGTGCGCCGTTGGCCTTGTACGGAGCGACGTGTTCGTATCCGAAGCGCATGGGCGGCAACGTCGCGCAGGTAGTTGCCCATGGGAGCGCCCCGGACGCATCCTCCGCTGGCGCGGCCTCATCGGAGCTTCCGCATCGCCCCTCGAGGGTCACGCTCTCGAGGAGGGAGACGTGCATCGAAGGATCGTAGGAAATCGCGTAACGGCGCACCTGGCGGCGCACCTCGCCGCCGGAGAACGGCATACTGGTGACGTCAACGCGCGCCAGGCGCCGCGCGTGGTCTACGCGCCAACCGCGGCGAAACGAGAACGTCGGATCGGGTCGCTGTTCGTAGCTCAAACGAACATGATGCGCGTAGGAGGCGAGCGACGCCGAGGCGGCACCCGCGACGGGCGGCGAGGCATAGATATCCTTCAGATAGGCGACCTCGCCGTTCGACTCGTACCGGTATTGGACGATGTTGACAGGCAAGTTGCCTGCGTCACGCTGTGCGTCGTACTCGCGCACGATATTCCAGCGGAAGATGTGGCTCGGGTTGCCGGGATCGACTTCCAGGGCGGAAGTCTCGGCAGGATCCGCGACGGAAACGCCGAGCTCGATCGTGCTCCCATCCTTGCCCTGAACGAGCCACGACTTGTGGTCGCTCTTCCAGAAGAAGCGGAGGAAACTGCCTTCAATCCGCGCCCGGAAGTACTGCCAGCCCTCGACCGAGGCAGGAAACTGCTCGCCCTCGACATACTGACAGGCCCCATTCGGAGTGACGCAACTTCCATTATGAATCACGCCGATGGGTACGAGCTCCACTCCGCCAAAGACGAACCTGTCCTGCCGAGGATGCCAGTCGGCTTGATCGTCGTACTTGGGAAGGGCGCGATCGGTCTGACGTGAAATGGCCGGCCAGGCCAGGTCCCAACCCATTCCCGCGATCCCTGCGCCGCTGCCCGAGCTGTAAGATAGGCTCAAACCGAGCTCGAGCCTTCCCCGCGGAGCGGGAAGCTTCAACGGCACCGTGAACATCGCGACGCCCGTGGAAGGCTGCGCCGTGAAGCTCTCGCCGAGCCCGTCGATCTTGCCAGCTCCCTTCGGGACGGAGATCGACTGGCCGGACACGCCCGTCTTTGTGCTGCCTCCCAAGACTGCCTGTTCGCCGACGAGCGTCCTGGAGGGAGGATTCTGCTCAGGTCCTTCGTTGGCTCGGCCGTCAGATGGGAAGACCTTCTGGACATCGGGAAGATTGGCGACGGAACCTGGAGAGATCGTCGTGCGAGAGACGTTGGCCGGTTGCGGCGAATCGGCAAACTTGGGCGTTGCTCCTGGCGCGAGTACCGATGTGCCTTGCTCCAAAGTGTGGGAGCTGAGCTCCGATACAGTATCTGTCCTGCGCGCGAGTGCGGGAGGCTCGATTCCGTTGGCTACCGCGGGCCGGGTTGCGTCGGCCCACGCAGGGTAGGCGGTCGAGCTGAGCACGCTCGCGCACGTGACCAGCGCGACGGACGCCTTCCAGATTCGTTTCAGTGCCATGACAGTCCCTCGACCCACCTAGGAGCCGCTCGGGAAGCGGTTCTTCCAGCCACCTTCCCGAGCGGAAACCGAACGTGCTCTCAGGGTTGGTTGCCGTTCGCGGTGACTGCCGACCAGTATCGGTACTGCATGACGAGCTGGACATCCTGCAGCTTTTCCCAGTCCAGTCCGGGCGACTCCCAGATCCGGAACTGGTAGCGTCCGTCGACAGGACGCCCTCGGAACTCGCTGTGCGAGATGCCCGGTTGATTGATCAGGCTCTGGTCGTTCGAGCTGAGCGGGACCGTGATCAACCGCTCTGCCGTGAGCGCCTTGCCATGTCGAACATGGCCGATGCCGAAATCGAAGTACCGAGGTACGCCGCGATGGTCGACGAGCTGCGCGTCAGTTCCATCGTGCGACAAATCGTATTCGAGATATGCGGACGTGTAGCAGCTGGGCGGTGCATCGGATGCGCAATTGCGAATTCCGGTCCCGACGAAATTCAGGGCGATATTGAGGTGCCGGTAGTTGTAGTTGCCGCGCGCGAGCGCGCCGAGCTGCGAGGAGGCCGTCCGATTCAAAGCCACGGTATCGATCGTGAGTGGGGCCTTGAGTTCCCAGTAGCACCGTCCGAGTTCCCGAGGGCACTCGCGGACGAAGGCGTCACGGAAGCGCTCCTCGCTTGGCGGGCAGTGGGAGGAGATCGTGGAGCGAGTGGCACCGTTCTCGACATAGGGAGAGGGCTGATTCGAACTCTGTACCCGCTCCAACTGCACGTTCGCGATCGCGACACTGCCCCCGAGCGAGCCGTTCAGCGATGCGCCGAAGGCAACGTAGTAGGTGCCAGCGGTCGGCACCTTGAAGAACAGAGCCTGGCGGCTGCTCCAGAGCTCGCTGCCACTGCGAACGAATGGCGTCCCGATGTGGCTCGCTAGCTCCCTGCCGACGGCATCGGACACGCGCACCGCGTAGGGAATGGGAGCCGCGCCTGCTGCGGGGAACGCGCCCGTGCTGTCACGCGCCTGGTCCCACCAGGACAGGATGTGGTCTCCTGGTGACAGGTCGACCCGCTGAAAGACCATCCCAGGGGCGACAACGCTCACCGGCTCCTCGGAAGGCGCCGAGACGGGGAACTCCGCCAGCCAGGTCACCCCGCGTGATTCGTCATAGCTCTCCGTCGAAGATGAGGCCGCACCGCTCGGAGGCGACCGCGGTGCCCCGAGGAGGTCCCCGCTCAAAGCCACCATTCGCTGAAGAGCCGACGCTTCGTGTCCAGAGTACTCCCAGCCAGTGTTCGAACCGCTGCTCAGTCCGGCGAGGCCAGTGACACCATTGTGTTCGAGAGATCCCGAATAGAGGAGAACGTTGTTGGACGGAGAACTGCACCGCTCGATCGCGGGCATTAGGTCGTGCCTTAGCGAGAGCACTGCCGTGTCGTCGCCCTCACGAAGCGGGAATTCGACATTGTAGTAGTCGACAAACCGCTCGAGCTTGGTCACGTAATCCCCAATCCAAGCGTCGGCGTACTGAGAAATGATACGAGTATCCTCTTCCGCCGACTTCGACCCCTGGGACGCCGACCGAAGGGTCTCGTAGTTTACGCCCGAGGCGCTGCAGATGTCGTCGGCCCAGGATGCGGGCGCTTCGAGCGGCCCCACGCTCGATCCGATGGATGTCAGCGGCGTCCCGAAGCGTTGCTCGATCGCTCGGCGGGCCAGATACGCGAGCGCCTTCGCGTTCTCAAGCGCGCGTTCATACCTGATCCGGGTTCCCCCGAGCTGGCGTCGAAGAACGGTGTTCACTGGAAGGGCCACATCGCCCGCGAAGTCGGCCAGGTTGGCCTTCGCGACCTGATAGCGTGCCTTACGCTGGAGGAGCTGGATCTTCTCCGACGCGTCGATGCATCGATTGACGCCCGTCCGAAATCCGTTCACCAGCGCGAAATAGTTCGTCCAGTGCTTCGACGTTTCCGTCTGTAGTTGGTTCAGAACGGCGTCCACCTGATTCGCCTGCTGCGCGTCAGCGTTCACGCCGATCTGCGGCAACCTCTTCAGGATGTCCTGCGTCTTACCGACGGCCTGCGCGTGCGTCGCAAGGTTCGCCGCTCCAAAGAACACGGCGCCAGGATTCGTGATGTCGATCAGCGAAGACGCATCTCGAATCATCGCGCTGATTCCCTCCGCAAGATCGCGCTCCGTCTGCAACTGCCTCAACGCAAGCTCGGTGCGCGCAGCATCTCGCTGGATGTCCGCTCCCGCCAAGCCGACCCTTGCGGCCTCGAGCACCAGCCCGATCTGCTGAATCTCACTGGCCATTTGCATCCAGTTCGTTTGCAGCGCCATGAGGCCGTCGGAGAATTCACGCATCGCAACGCCGATCTCTCCGGCCTGACTCCCGGGTACGCTTCCGTTGTTCTTGAGGCTAGCGACGACGCGCCTGGGAACGTTCGTGATGTACAATTGTGAGCCGATCACCTTCGAACGCTCGGCAGCGCCGATGAGCCAGCCCTCGAGAGCAGCGAGATCTCCGATTGATCGGATCCTAGGTGGTTCGATCAAATCCCGGCCTTCAGCCGGAAGCGCGCCCACAGCCTCGACGATGGCGACCGCACCGAGGAGATGCGTAAGTGAGGCGCACTCACCGTTCGGCGCGGTAGGCATGAAGTACGGGGCCAATGCTCCAGGCTCGCCATCCGGCTCAAAACCCGAGACTACCACATGGTTGACTGTGCGCCAGGCGTCAAAGGTGGGCTCGTACGAAACGAGGTTATAGAACCTCGTACTAGGCGGCCTCTCCCAATTGTTCTGCGGGTTCGTGCTCCATTCGGCGAAGGGGTTCGGAGACAGGTCGTACGGAGTTCCACGTGGACGGTCGTCGATGTACGGCCGAGGTGCAACAAACGATGGCACGTGCCACTGGGTACCGCTCGTCTGGGCATCGTAGATGTATCTATGAAAGTTCTCGTAAGCGGTCGGCGACGCAGCTGGTGACATGTAGCGCTGACTCAGCACTTTGCCACCGAGATCCATCGCGCCGTAGGCGTTGGTGCAGCGTCCGTTCTGAATGTACCCAACGTCGCTCTCGAACATCACACTCAAAGGCAGCGTGCGAGTTCCCCACTCCTCTTGAGGAGGTCGCACCCGCCGTTCTCCGGTGGCGCTGCCCCGCGGAGAATGGGCATACTGGATCGCGTCGACTGACTTCCACGCATGCCGGACGCGCGAGGCAAAGTCCTGTTGCTGGTAGATAGCCAGGTACCAGTCCGGTACTTCATGTTTAGCAGCATCCGGCCACGCGCCGAACGCCTCCGGTGCGGACCAAAGGTCCCCAATCCGCTCCGTCACCGCGGCCGTCCTGTCCTTTATGCGCCATCGGCTTTGGTTGTGCAGAGTCCCGGTGCGCGGCTCGAAATTGCCAAAGTACAGGACCTCGCGAAGAAGCGTTGGACCGCTGAGGGTGTTCTGGTTGTTGCCCGCGGCGATGACGGGTACCGGGATAGTGAACAGGCCCGGTGGGGCCGCCCCCGTGGACGCTGCGAGAAGATTGACCGCGGATTGCACGCGCAGCTTGAGAACATTGAGCTCCTGCCACCTTGGATTCGCGCCGCCGTCGACGTTGCAGTCACCGAGGCGAGTGGCGATCGAACACGTGCGAAACGCGGCGTTCATCAGCTTGTTCGACAGTGCCTGTCCAGGGCGATCGCTCGCGCTGCAGGTGAGGTTCGAGAGGCAACCCGGCCACAGAGGATTTCCCTCGTGTGAATCCATCAGAGCGCGGTCCTGAAACGTCAGGGTCCATTCGTCGTCCACGCCGATCACCAGTCTTGTTCCTGCGAGCAGTGCAGCGATCTGTTCGGGCGTGAATTTGGTCTTATCCAGATGCTCTCGCAGCTGCGAAGATTTGAATCCTTCAGTGCTGCGCAGAGACTCGACCAGGGTAAGTGCGTAGTTCGCTTCGTCATTGTTCTGAGTCGGAAGCGACGCTGGATTCGGAACGATGCCAAGCGCCTCCGTCGACAGAGTGGACTGCTTGGAACACAGTTCATGTTTCGGGTATGTGCCACACCGCAGAACGTTATTGCCTTTGAGGTCGGTTTGAGGCACTGCCGAGCCGACGAACGCAATGTCGACGGTGTCTTCAGACAGACAGGCGGCGAGCGCTCCGTCCGACGGCCCGGGCTTCACATTGCCCTTGGAATCGATGACTGCGCTGTTGGAAACGCCGTAGTCGCCACAGATGTCAGCGAGCGCTTCGTCAGCAGCCTCCTTCCGCTCGTCGATATTGAATCCCTGTTTGATTAGTTCACCGCCGAGCGTGTCCGCCTCGGTGGCGGCCTGCCGCGCGAGGTTCAGGTAGTGCCGCCAGGAACTCTCGACTCCCGGGTTTGCGTCGCCGGTGACTTCGTTGTCAAGGGGCACGAAAACGTCGCGCGCGAGACCGTCCACGCAGTACCCGTTGGCTCGTGACAACGAGCGACTTCCGACGGCAGGAGGTTTGTCACCCACCCATCGTCCAACGTTGAGCAGCACGTCAAGCAGCTCACGCTGCATCGGAGCGAGGACGAATCCGGTCGAGTTAGCCCCGGTGTCGTTCTTCTTCGACGACAAGGGGCCAAGCACACGACCTTTGCCACCAACGCCGAAGCCTCGCGTTTGGACAAGGTAGAACTGATTGCCACCCATCTCATTGATATGGTTGCCTGTGTGCGGGAGTGTTGCTGGCACGCCCTTGGCCACAGGATCTTCCCAGTGGAAGCTCAAGGAGAACGACCTCCCCGGCCACCCCTCGGGCGTCCAATCGGTCGTTGCCCGCACCGTCACGGCGGGCCGGGTGACGTGACTGCTCTCGAAGTCTGCGGGACAATCTGACCGGATGCCCGCGGCACACTCGGCGACCCAAGGCTTGCCGTAGACCACACCAAACGATTCCGCGATTGCGCCCGCCATAGCCTGCGGTGATGCATCTGGTGCAAGGCCTACGTCGGTGGGGTCGAGTCCACCAACCAGCGTCGTGAGAGAGTCCGGACGCCACCCACTGCCCGCAAGCGTCGGGTCGCACTCCTCACCGTCGAAGAGTGGCTGCTTGACCCAGCCACTCCCGGCCCAAGCCTTCACCTCGGCAACGGCAGCGTTAGCCCGGGAAACGGACTCAGTGAGGCTTGCGGCGCTTGCCTCACCGCGTAGGCGCGCGAGCCCGCGCCCTAGCGCCTGACCGACATGAAACGCATCCTGCAGGATGACCCTCGGGATGACGTCCGTGTTTGAACTCGAGATACCCCAATAAGCGTTCCCAGTAGTACTGACGGAGCATCGATTCGATAGAAGCATTTCCGCCGACCGCGCGATCGGATCTGTCTGCAGCCGCGACCGTGCAAGTCCCCCGGGGAGAGCGATCGCCTTGGCCGCGATGACGCTAGGCAAAGAGGCGATCCTTTCATGCTTCACTCTATCCAGGTCCTCCAGAGGCCTCGTCTGGCTAGGGTCCTCAACCCCGATAGGCCACGACTCCTTGGCGCACTCTGCGGGCGCGGCCGACAGGGCCTGCCCGTCCATGAGCAGCTTCGTCCTCCGCGCGCGTTCGAGGGCGGCCCTGACCTCTGCGTCGCTCCATTCACGGAGTCTTTCGAAGTACGCCTCGCGCAGGGACGTTCCAGTCACGAGCGCGAGCCCGTTGTTGACTTGCGTGATCGCCTCCGCCACGTCGGCGATGGTTCCCCGGATGTCGTCCATCGAGAGGGCATCGAACGAGCATGGGGGAATGACGAGGCCGAGGCGTTCGATGAGCGCGGTCGCCGCGGCTTCCCCTTGCGTAGAAATGGGATAGTCGGCGGCGCGCGTATTGAGGTCGGCGAACGCGGCGGGCAAGGACTCGAGTGCACGGATTCCATTGCACTGAGGGTCTCCGTGTCCGTTGAACGATGCCGGCGTGTCACCGACCTCCCATCGTCCAAGCAGAACGCGGGCTGCATGCGCATAGGACCCGAAACGCTCCTGGTTGGCACCAAGAGCCCACGCTGCAGCGGATCCCTTCGCAGGATCCAGCGCTCGGCTAAGCTTCTGCTCTGCAGCGGCCATGTCGGAGTACACGCTGCGTCGAATGAGATCGTGAAGCAGGCGGGCTCCAGTGCGCATCACCTGGATGTCGAAGTCGACGCCTCCGGGCACGTCCGGCGCGACAGTAGGTCGCGCAAGCCCTGGCACTTGAACGTCCAGTCCTGCGAGGACACCGAGCGAGTGGATTGCCAGATCGCGGACGATGAAACGATCGGCGTCCGACTGAGGCGGGATCTCCCACTCTGCGTAGAAGAGGCAGCCTGCCTGCTGAAGCCCCTTCGGCTCGTCTGCGTTGTACTCGTAGCCATTTTCGAGTTGTTCGTTGATCCGCTCCATCCACTCGGTGGTTCCGCTGCACCCCGCACCTGCCGGTATGGGCATGCTCGGCAAGAAGAGCGTTCCGGGCATGTCAGCGATCTCGGCAAGGCGATCGGCAATGCACACGAGCGACTGCTTGCGCTTGCTAATCGAGAGACGCAGCGACTGCTGATCCGCGGTCGGCAGTGGCGTCGGCGAGCTCGGCGACGGCAGGACGTCGGGTCGTGGAAAGGTGAACCAAGTTCCTGGATTAGTAGGCGGATTGTTCCAGAGTCCTTGTTGGCGAAAGTAGGATGCCAACGAACTCTGGGCGTCGAGCGGATCGCACATGTATGCGACACGAAGTAGTAACACCCAGGCCGAGTCCCAGAACGCGCTTGGGTTCCCAATCTGAAGGCTTGGAGACCCGGCGCGGGGGCCGACGCTGGGCTGCGCGAGCGATGAGACTCCGTTGATCGACTTCGGCTGTAAGGTGCCGGCGGCCTCACCTTCATTACCCTTGGCGTCCTCGCTGACCATTCCATCACCGAGTTCTGTCGCCGGGCCGAACGCCATGGGGATTCGAGCGCCATTCGGAAGGCGGGCGAAGACGTGGATCGCGTGCGTTGTTTTCGCCGCGTCGATCATGTCCGTACGCGATTCATCCCCTTCCGCCGCACAGCCACCGCCCATACTTACGGCAATGACGGTCGCCGTAAGCGCAAGGAAGGCCCGAAGGCTCCTAGGGTAGATGCTGGTCTTTAGCCGTTGCCATACGGTCAGATGGTCACGAACGACGAACGGGCGAGAAGGCATACGCTGTCCCTTGGTAATCTGCCGTGCTCGGGGGCGCCGTGGAGGGCGCGCGAACAGTGACGAGGAGTTGGAGCCGGTGGCGGGTTCAGACTCTGGCATTGTCCAGGAGCAGGTCGTCCCGCAGACCGAGGTCTTCAGGCCGAGGCGAAGCGCTCCGCGAGCTTCGGACGATGCTGCCGGGATCGATCAGTTCCAGAGCCGCAGCAGTCGACGTCCGGCTCCAACCATGATTGTGTCGTCGGGGCCGGGGGCTACCTGAGCGTGGGCCGCACGGGTGTCGCCGACCGCGAGGCCACCGGTGCCGAAACTCGAGTCACGTTCGAAGGCCGCCGTGAAGCGAAGCAGGCGAACTTCTGTATGCGCGTCGTGGGTACAGTACAGCGTGACAAGACCAGAGGGCTTTTCGAACACCCCAAAGTTGTCGCACTTCGTCGAGGAGCGCTCGATCTCGATGGCTTGGGCGGCAGTTTCGACGGTGCCTGTCGAGGATACCTTTGCTGCAGTCAGGCGAGACTCGAGATCGAGACCGACGACTGCTGCAGAGCCTCCGGCGAGCGACTGAACCGCGAACTGGCGCCGTTGGGGACCGACGATCAACTCCGATGCAAGCAGCACTGGAGACGTGTAGAGCTTTTCCCCCTTGGTCGAGAACTCTGCGAGACGGATCTCCGCTTGACCAGACGTCCCGAGATAGCCAGCGTAGAGCACGGTACCATTCGGCCGGATGGAGATCGCGGCCGGGAAAAGGCAGGACGCGGGCTTCGTGTCCAAATTGGAGCAATCAAAATCATCCGTCGTATCGAAACGAGGATCCGGGGCCCCGGTAGGCCCGAAGCGGAGCAGCTTAGGGA
>JAEXCN010000352.1 GCA_023402175.1 Pseudomonadota bacterium
CCGAACGTGACGCAGTGGTACAACCCCGACCCGTCACCGCCCATCTACACGGGCACGAGCCATCTCTCGATCCGCGATCGCTTCGGCAACGCGCTCTCGATGACGACGACGGTCGAGGGACCGTTCGGCTGCGGGCGCATGACCCACGGCTTCCTCCTCAACAACCAGCTGACCGACTTCTCCTTCGTGCCGTCCGTCAACGGCGCGCCGGTCGCGAACCGCGTCGAAGGAAAGAAGCGCCCGCGTAGCTCGATGTCGCCGACGATCGTCTTCGACTCGAAGGGGAAGGTGTCGATCGTCACGGGCTCGCCCGGCGGCTCGAACATCATTCACACGACGACGCAGTCGATCATCGCGCTCGTCGACTGGCAGCTCTCCCCGCAGGCCGCCGTCACGCTTCCGCACTACTTGAACTCGAACGGCTCGACGACGCTCGAGACGTTCGTGCCGGGCGTGATCGGTCCGGACGACGTCTCGTTGCTCGCTCCGCAGCTCCGCGCGATGGGCCACCCCGTCTCGATCGGTGGCATCACGAGCGGGCTCTCGACCATCCAAGTCACGCCGAAGGGCCTGATCGGCGGCGCCGATCCGCGCCGTGAAGGCACGGTCGGCTACCTGCCGGCGCCTGGACACTGAGGGTGACCGACCTAGGGAGCGCCGCTGAAGCCGTAGGTCTCGGCGCTCTCGAGGCCGGGGAGGCGTGACTTCTGGACGAGGATCGTCCGGACCGCCCAGATGTCCGTGAAGATGCGGTACCGCAGCGCCGTCTGATCGAGGTAGTCGACGCCTGCGGAGCCGCCCGTTCCGGTGCGTCGGCCGATGACGCGCTCGACCATGCGTGCGTGGCGCTGCCGGAAGATGACGAACGCCTGCTCGAACGCGACGAGCTCGTCGAGGATCACGCGCGGCCATGCGAGCAGCGGTAGCTCGCGGTAGCTCTCGATGAAGACGATCGCGGCGCGGATGCGCGCCATCCGCGCTTGCTTCTCTTCGGGCACGTCGCGCGCCTCGAGGAAGGCGCGGGCCGACTCGATCTCCTTCTGATAGCGGCCCTCGAGGCGTTCGATGTCCGTCGCGGTGAGCGCATCGTGCTTGGCGAGCGCGAGCGCCTCCTTCGCCGACTGCGCCTGCGCTGCGCAATACGCGTCGATGAAGCTCTGGACGTTCGCCGCGTCGCCTGGGGTCGCCGGCGTCGAGCCCTGGATCGGCGTCCTGAAGAGCCAGTCCTGAATCGCGTCGAGCAGCGTCGGACCGTCGCTGAGTCGCGCCTCGACGCGCCGGAACGCGCTCGACGGCGAACCGTCGGCGTTGCGGAGCGCCTTCATGTAGCTGTGCTCGTGTCCGAGCGGGATGCGCTGATCGTCACGGAGGCCGAGGAGGATCTCGATCTCGCGCAGCTGCCCGGACTGGAAGCCGCTCGCGGGGCTCAGCTTGTCGCGGAAGGCGAGGTAGTCGCGCGTCGTCATCGTCTCCATCACCTCGAAGTGCGAAGCGATGTGCTTGACGAGGAGCGCCATGCGGCGGATGCCGCGCGCGGCTGAGGCGAGCGCCTGCTCCGGGACCGGCGCCTTCGCGAACAGGTCGCGTACGGACACGAGCTCGCGCAGCGTCAGCTTGAACCAGAGCTCGTCGATCTGGTGGACGGAGATGAAGAGGACCTCGTCGTTCGACAGCCCGCCGTCGGTCGGCTCGAGCCCACCCTGGAGCGAGAGCAGCTCTTCCACCTTGATGTAGTCCCAGTAGGCCGTCGGCTTGCGGTTCACGGGCGCCACCCTAGAACCGGACAGGCCAACGTTCCAGACCTCGCTGCGTGTCTCCGGACGAGTTCGTGGTACGGAGGGTGCACACGACCCGCACGGAGGAACTCATGCCCGCGGCCGATCGAAGCGCGACCATGAACACGTCCGAAGGAGCGTCATGAAACGACGCTCGCTCCTCTCGATGGGCGGCGGCTTCGAGACGCCGTTCGACATGCTCTCGGGCTGTCATCAGCGCATCCGAATGTTCAGCGATCTCGCGCAGCGTCTCGCCGCGCAGCCGGCGCCTTCGGAGGAGGTCGCGGAGGCCGCGTCGCGCTTGTGCCTCTACTTCGGGACGGCGCTTCCGCTGCACGAACAGGACGAGGAAGACACGCTGCATCGCGCGCTGCAGGACGCGCGCGCGCCCGGGATGGACGCAATGTTTGCGCGTCTGCGCAAAGAACACGCTGCGATCGAGGGCGTGCTCGCCCAGCTCTTGCCGATGTGGGAGGGACTGAAGGGGGCGCCCGACCGGCTCGCTGCGGAGAAGGACACGCTCGCGCGCGGCGCCGACGCGCTCACCGCGGCATTCGTTCCTCACCTCGAGATGGAAGAGAACGAGCTCTATCCGCTCGCCCGGCGCGTCCTCTCGGCTGACGTGCTCGCGGACATGTTGCGCGCGATGCGCGCACGCCGGGAGCCGGTCATCGGAAACCTGACGAGCCTGCACGCGACCGCCGTTCGTGGCCCGTAGGCGGGTCATTCATCTGGAACACTCACGCCGTTCGGCGTCGCCGTCTGCATGAAAGGAGAGTCGAGCATGAACCAACAGCCTCGTCGTCATCTCACGCCGGAGCGGATCTATCCGTTCGACGCGCGCGGGATCGCGAAGCGCTTTCGTCACGCGGCGATCTTCGGTGCGCTCGATGCGCTCGTGTCGGGAGAGACGATGCTGTTCGTCAACGACCACGACCCGCTTCCGCTGCTCGACCAACTGAGGGCACGTTATGGCGAAGGGATCGCGATCGAGTACAAGCGGCGCGACCCGGGCGAGATCGAGATCGCGTTCCTGAAGCGCTGAGCGACCACGCTCGGGCCCGTCGCGATGGACGTGCGCGCCTGGGACATCGACGTCCCACCGGGGGTGCGCGAATGTATGGCACGTCTCGAAGCGCGAGCTTGCATTGTCCGCTCCGCGAGGTGATCCTTTAGCTCATGGGGAGCTTCACACCTCCCCCCACGACGGCGCTTTCGCCGGGGGATCGTCTCGATCGTTACGAGCTGCTCTGCGTGCTCGCGCAGGGCGGCATGGGAACGGTTTGGCTTGCTCGCCTGACGGGCAAGCACGGATTCGAGCGCCTCGTCGCGTTGAAGACGATCCTCCCGACGTACGGGAGCGATCGACAGTTCTGCGACATGTTCCTCGACGAGGCGCGCATCGCGGCGCAGATCGACCACGAGAACGTCGCCCGCATCCTGGAGATCGGCGAGGACCGAGGGATCCTCTATCACGCGATGGATCTGATCGACGGCGAGTCGCTCAGGAAGCTCTATCGCGACATCCGCGCGGTCGGCGCGCCGTTCCCGCTCGGCGTTGCTCTGCGGATCGCCGCGGACGTCTGCGCGGGCCTGCACGCCGTCCATGAGCTGCGTGGCCCCGACGGCGTGCCGCTCGAGGTCGTCCATCGCGACGTCTCTCCGCAGAACATCCTCATCACGGTCCGCGGCACCATCAAACTGATCGACTTCGGCGTCGCCAAGGCACGCGAGCGCCGGACCGAGGACACGACGGCCGGAACGCTGAAGGGCAAGATCGAGTACATGGCGCCGGAGCAGGCGCGCGGTGATCAGATCGACCGCCGAGCCGATGTTTATGCCGTCGGCGCTGTCCTCTACGAGCTGCTCGCGGGCGAGCCCCTGCGCAACACCGAAGAGGGACGACAGCTCCTCGCGCTGCACGAGCTCATGACGGGCGCACCGTACGAGCCGCTGCATGCGTCGGTACCGCTGCCGGTGAGGTCGCTCGTCGATCGCGCGCTCGCCCGCGATCCTCTCCTTCGCTATCGGACCGCTGAGGACATGCGCCATGCGCTCGAGCAGGCGATGGTCACGATCGGTCAGGTCGCGACCCGCGACGATGTCGCGAACGTGCTCAATCGCTTCTCGCGCGAGCGTACGCAGCGCCGCAAGGACGCGATCGACGGCGCACTGCGCGCGGCGCAGGAGCTCGAACGAGAGAAGCTCGGTGGCAGTCGGGCGAGCATGCACACGGTCATCGCGCCGTTGCAGGCGCCGGTCGGGCAGCATCGCCCTCCCGGAACGATGCTCGTCGGGCCGATGGGCACTCAGGTGATGAACGTCACCGGGCCGGCGATCGGGGAAGGGCCGAGCACCGGCCCCTCGATGCGAACCATGCAGGGCGCATCCATGTCGGAGCCGCCGCCCGCTCCGCGATCGAGCTCGGCGGCGAAGGTGTTCGGCGCGCTCCTGGTCCTGAGCCTCGTGGCGGTGCTCGGCGTCGTCGGCGGTGTCGTCGTCACGCGCAAGGGTCTGGTCGTCGGCGCTCCCGCGCAGCAGCCGGTCGCGACGACGCCAGCGATGGTCAGCGCGTCGGCGTCGCCGGCGGAAGCGGTGGCAGATGCGGGGGCGACGCCCGCGGTGCCGCCGCCCGTGGTCGTCGATCAAGGCGGCGGCTCGGCGGTGCACGGCGTGAGCGACGCAGGACCGGCACGAAGCGCGTCGACCACGACGTCTGCGTCGCCGCTGAAGGCGAGCGCACCATCCGCAAGCGCGAAGAAGACGAGCACGAAGAGCAGCACCAAGGCAGGGGGCGGACAGAAGACGGAAGGCGACGAGTACGGCTTCTGAAGGGACACGGACGTCGAGAACGAGAGTCGCGTCGGAAGAATGGCTTCGAGGAAGATCTGGTTGTTCTCGTTCGCTGTGGTCCTCGCCGTGTCGAGCGTCGCACAGGCTGCGCCGTCGGCGGCCGAACGCGAGACGGCCCGGCGGCTCATGGATGAGGGCAAAGGACGCCTCAAGGCGAACGATCTCGCTCGGGCGATCGAAGCGTTCCAGAAGGCACACGACATCATGCACGTGCCGACGACGGGGATCGCCCTCGCGCGCGCGCACCTCGCGGCCGGCCACCTCGTCGAGGCGCGCGATGCGGCCCTCGAAGTCGGCCGCATGCCGCACGAGCCCGGGGATCCCGCGGTCTTCGATACGGCGAGGAAGCACGCGAAGGAGCTCGACGCCCAGCTCAAGCCGCGGATCCCGACGGTGCGGATCAAGATCAAGGGAGGCACGCCCGCACGCATCGCGATCGACGACGTCGAGATTTCCGCATCGATCACCGGAGAGCCCGTCGCCCTGAATCCGGGCAAACGCGTCGTCTCGGCGAAGAACGCCGAAGGTGGCGAGGTAAAGGGCGACGTCGAGCTCGCCGAGCGCGACGCGAAGGAGGTCGAGCTCACGCTGCCGCCGGGAAGGGAAGCGCCGACGGCCACCTCGGGACCGAGCAACGCGCCATCGTCCTCCTCGAGCACCTCCGCGCCTCCGCGCAAGATCGCCGGCTTCGGCAACGACGGAGACACGGGACCGATGGGCGAACGCACGCCGCTCGCAGAAGGCCTCATCTACGGAGGCCTCGGTCTCGCGGCGGTCGGCGTCGCCGTGGGCACGGTCACCGGGGTGCTCACGTTCTCGAAGGCGTCCGATGTCGATCCGCAGTGTGCGAACGACATCTGCGATCCGAAGGCGAAGAACGATCTCGACAGCGCCAGGACGCTCGCGAGCATCTCGACGATCGGGTTCATCGCCGGCGGCGTCGGCGCTGCCGTCGGTCTCGTCGGCTTCGTCCTGCCGCGACGCCCGGCGCACGCGAAGACCGCAGCGGCGATCTCCTGGGACTGGTCCGGCCGGGCGCTTCGAGGGGAAGCTGCGCAGCTCACGATCGGCCCTGCAGGCGCAGGTCTCGGAGGCTCGTTCTAGATGAAGCGGCATGGGCGTGTAGAGCGAGTCGCCTTTCGGACCGCGGTGCTCGCGATGGTCGGCACCGTCATCGCGTGCGGGGTGGTCGCCGGCATCGATGACTACGAGATCGGCGAGTGCAAGGGCGGCGTCTGCGGGCCGGATGCGGCGGGCGGAGGAGACGACGTCGGCGATCCCGACACCGGCGTGGTTCCCGTCGCCGACACCGGCGTGCCGTGCCCTGGTCGGCCTTCACCGCCCGCCGTTCGCATCGGGCCGCCCGACAACACGTTCTGCATCGACACGACCGAGGTCTCGAACGCGCACTACGACGAGTTCCTCGCCGCGAAGGTCGATCCGAGCACGCAGCCACGCGAGTGCACGTGGAACACGAGCTTCGAGCGCGACCGCCCCGAAGACGGTGGCGATCCGAATGGACCCGCCGTCGGCGTCGACTGGTGCGATGCGCTCGCGTATTGCACGTGGGCAGGCAAGTACCTCTGCGGCAAGGTCGAGAACGGGAAGAAGACGGGCCCGGTCACGCTGGAGGGGCTGTCCGATTACAAGTCCCATCAATGGATGCTCGCGTGCTCCGCCGAAGGTCGGCTCCGCTACCCGTACGGCGGGCTGCACGATCCGATGAAGTGCAACCTCGCCGACCTCGACGCCGGAGGCGCGCTGCCGGTCGGGAAGGCGCCGGGCTGCATCGGCGGCTACGAGGGCATCCACGACCTGGTCGGGAACGTGTGGGAGTGGTTCGACGGACCGTGCATCGCCGACTCGAGCCTCGAGGTCGACGGCGGAGACGGCGGGCCGCAGAGCGACAGCTGCCTCCTGAAGGGCGGATCGTTCCTCGATCACGGCGCGGCGTTCGACTGCCGCTTCGAAGCGGCGAACATCCGTCGCGACCTCCGCCAGATCAACGTCGGCTTCCGCTGCTGCTCGGACTGACGCGATACAGGCGGCCCTGTACCGGCCCCTGTATCAGGGGTGTATCGCGCGAGACAGTCGCCTCGAACACCGAAGAACACGGCGAATATCGCGTGATCGGTCGTGGCACCACCTTCGCAATGTCCTCGAGCACCGCGGCAGTCGCGGTGAGGAAGACGAAAGCGAAGGTCGGGTCATGAGGTCGTTCGTGAAGGTCGTGTCGTCGTCGATGTTGGCGCTGCTCGTCGCGTGCTCGGGCGCGCCGGACAGCGAGATATCTGCTCCGTCGGGTGAAGGCGCGGAGAGCCCCGCGCAGGCGGCGAGTGAGAGCGGAAACGCAGGTCGCAGCGACGAGGAGACGGCGAAGATCAACGCGCTCGTCGCGTCCGCGG
Organism: Pseudomonadota bacterium; assembly: GCA_023402175.1. Taxonomy (GTDB): domain Bacteria; phylum Myxococcota_A; class Polyangia; order Polyangiales; family Polyangiaceae; genus Labilithrix. Next base: position 7,034 of record JAEXCN010000352.1, read on the forward strand.
GCTTCCTGACGACGGACAAGCAGGCCGACATCGACCCGGTGCAGAAGAGCGAGACGAAGCAGGAGACCGTACAGGGCGAGTCGGGCTCGTTCTACTGCAAGACGACGGACTACAGCCTCACGAAGGTCCCGGAGAAGTTCGTCGCGCTCAATCCGAACGCGGACGTGCTCTGGCCCGGCTCGATCGTGCAGGGCAAGTCGATGGCGGGCGGCATCCTCGATCCCGTTCCGGTGAAGCGCGCGCCGGGGACGATCACGCTCACGATCGCGTCGGGCGGGACCGGCGTGTTCCACAAGACGATGGATCAGCCGTCGCTCTCGTCGGCGATGGAAGCGCAGAACGCCATCCTGTCGACCTACGACGGCGCGACTCCCGCCAAGTTCTCGTACACGTTCGAGTCGATCTACTCGTCGCAGCAGCTGGCGGTCGCCGTCGACGCAAACGTGAAGGGCACGAACTGGGCAGCGGCGGCGTCGCTCTCCGTCGACAAGAAGGACGAGAAGAGCCGGTTCTTGATCCAGTTCACGCAGGAGTACTTCACGATGGCGTTCGACCCGCCGCAGGGCGCGGCCGGCGTATTCGCCCCGAGCGTCACCGCGAAGGATCTCGAGCCGTACGCGCAGAACGGCAACCCGCCCGTGTACGTCTCGAGCGTCACCTACGGGCGCATCTTCTACATCCTCTTCGAGTCCACTGCTTCACAGCTCGATCTCGAGGCCGCCGTCAGCGGTTCGTACAGCGGTGCGGTCAGCGTCGATGCAAGCGTCGCCGCGAAGTACAAGTCGGTGATCAACCAGGCCACGATCAAAGCCTACGGTCTCGGCGGCAACGCCGAGATGGCGATCGACGCCGTCGGTGCGAGCTCGGCCGATCAGTTCGAGCGCATCCAGAAGTTCCTCACCACTGGCGCGAACTTCGACAAGAAGAACCCGGGCGTCCCGATCTCGTACACGATCCGTCACCTCACGGACTCGTCGCAGGTGAAGCTGGCGCTCACGACCGAGTACACGGCGAAGGACTGCGCGCCGACCAAGGACTTCTGCGACGACAAGGGCCACAAGCTCGACGTCTGCGGCGTCTGCGGCGGTGACGGCACGACGTGCGATCGCTGCCCGGCGCAGACGGTCCAGCGCAAGGTCGGCAACGGCGCGTACGTGAACTTCAACGCGGGGGCCGCCGATCACGGGACCGAGGCGGTGTTCCCCGACGGCAACTACTACAAGTACGCGAAGGCGCTCTGCAACCGCGTCACCTGGGGCAACGTTCGACTGAAGTGCTTCGACGGAAGCTGGATCATGACGTCGGGCAGCGTGAAGGGCGACGCGCTCTGCACCGGTGACAAGAACGAGAGCTGGAGCAGCGGCGGCCTCTCGATCTCGACCGGCTACCAGCCCTGAGCGATCTCACCCGTACGTAAAGAGCGAATGCCTCTCTCCCCGATGAAGGAGAGGGGCATTCGTGCTTATTCGCCCATCAAGCAGTGACGGCCTCTACCTTCGATTCGCTGGGACTGAATCGAGCGCGGCGTCTGAGGCACGGCGCGCGGAAGAGACTTCGTCGCCGCGCCGTCATTTGCCGCCGACGATTGAAAAGGCCCGCACATTGCGAGTCCTACGATCGAACCGTCATGCACTTTCGACGAACGTTCCTCCTCGTCATCGTGACTCCGCTCGCGTTCGCGATCGGCGCGGCCTACGTGGAGTGGGCCGTGGCAGGGCTACCTTCGATAGCGGAAATTTCGTACGACCCGGGACCTCATGGGTTCGCAGCGTGGGTCCGGATCACCCACTACCTGAACTTTCTCCTCCTCGTCCTGCTCGCGCGGAGCGGTCTGCAGATCTTGATGGACCACCCGCGGCTCTACTGGAACGTGCACTGCACGCCCGGAACGGAGTGGGCCCGCTTCACGCCCGTCGTGGTCCCCCGCGATCGGCTCTACACCTCGAAGGACGACGCGCGCTATCTCTCCGGCTGGATCGGTCTTCCCGGCGGACGTCACACGCTCGGGCAGGCGAGACACTGGCACTTCGCGAGCGCCATGTTCTGGGTCGTGAACGGCATCGTCGTCTACGTGCTGCTCTTTACGAGCGGGCACTGGCGGCGCATCGTGCCGACGAGCTGGGACGTGTTTCCCGAGGCGTGGAAGGTCTTCGTCTACTACGTGACATTCCATCTGCCGCCCGAGCCCAATGGCTTCTACCACTACAACGGGCTTCAACAGCTCGCGTACTTCGGCGTCGTATTCGTGCTCGCTCCTGTGTCCGTCATCACCGGACCATCCATGTCACCGGCGCTGGTGAATCGTTGGTCTTGGTATCCGCGCATCCCCGGCAATAGGCAGGTCGGGAGATCGATTCACTTTCTCGCGCTGGCCGGATGGATTGCCTTCGCCGTCGTCCATGTCGCGATGGTCGCGATCACAGGACTGGTTCGGAACATGAACCACATCGTCACGGGGACCGACGATCAGCGTCTCACGGGCGTCGTGATCGGCGCCGTCGGCCTCGGCGTGGTCGTGGCGTTGAATGTCCTCGCCAACCGGGCCTCCCACCGCTTCCCTCGTGTCGTGCAACACGTCACCGAACGGCTCATCAACCCCGTCATGAAGGCAACGATTCATGGTGCGGTGCCGATGGTAGAATACACAAGAGATCAGATATCGCCGTACTTCTGGGCAAACGGGAAGCTACCGACCTGCGACCTCTGGAAGGATATGGCCAAGAACAAGTTCCGAGGTTATCGCCTGCGGATCGACGGCCTCGTCGAGAATCCCGTGGAGCTGACGCTCGACGACCTGCGGAAGATGCCAAAGCGAACGCACATCACGCTCCATCACTGCATCCAGGGCTGGTCGGGGATTGCGGCATGGAGCGGGGTGCCGTTCAACGACCTGATCGCGCTCGTCCGCCCCAAGCCGGAGGTCCGGCGCGTCGTCTTCTACTCGTACGGGGAGGGCGGAGAAGGCGGCGAGTACTACGACAGCCATACGATGGAGAACGTGAGCCACCCGCAGACGTTGCTCGCGTACGACATGAACTACGAGCCGCTCCGCGAGGAGTACGGCGCTCCGCTCCGGCTACGAATGGAGAATCAGCTCGGCTTCAAGATGGTCAAATGGATCCGCCGGATCGAGTTCGTCGTCGATGCGAAGCGGATCCGCGCCGGTGAGGGCGGCTACAACGAAGACAACGAGTTCTACAGCACGATGGCGGACATCTGAGCCCGATCAGTCGAGCGCCCCACGCTCAGACTCGTGTTTCGCGCTTTTTGGGGCGAAAGACTCGTGGCTCCAGGCTCCAGGCTCCAGGCTCCAGGCCCCAGGGTTCGGACCGGTGAGGTTCTGGTCGATGTGGACGCAGCGGTGCTTGGACGAGATCAGCTCGACGCCTCTGTCTTACTGAAGCCTGGAGCCTGAAGCCTGGAGCCCGAGACTTTCGCGAACAGCGAAAGTCGAGTCAGAGGAGCGCTCGGAACTTCAGCGGCTCGGCGACGTTCTTCACCGGCATGCTCCGCGTCTCGCTGAATCGGAAGCCGTGATCTTCCGGAAGGGCGTGCACAGCTTCCTCCATGACGAGGATTTCGTCCTTGCCGGCGCAGCCCTGGAGGCGGGCGGTGTTGTTCATCCCGCTCGAGAAGCCGGTGAAGTTGCTGTTCGGCCCGAACTGCCCGACGAAGAGCGGCGCGAGGTTCACGCCCGTGGACACCGACAGGCCGCTCTCGCGGAGGACCTCGAACGCGACGCGGTTCGGCAGCTTGTTCGTCATCGTGCGGATCGCCGCGGCGCACCGGATCGCGCGCGTCAGACGGTCTCCCGGCGGATCCTCGTAGAACGGCGGCCCGAAGAGGGCGATGACGCAGTCGCCGACCATCTTGTCGAACACGCCCCCGTGCTCCCAGACGAGCTCGACGGCGTCGTGGCTCCACGTCTCGACGAGCTCGGCGACCTTCGCCGGCGTCTTCAGGATCGTCTCCGAGATGCGTGTGAAGCCCGAGATGTCGACGTAGAGGATCGCGACCGTCTCCTCGCGCGGGGCGAGGAAGCGGCGCTCGTACTCGTCGTTCTGCAGAAGGCGCGCGACGTCGTCGGGACGGAAGGAGGAGGCGAGGGAGCGCCACTCCTTGTTGAAGTCGACGACGCGCTGACGGATGAACCCAGCGAACGCCGACAGGAGCTCGCGGTCGTACGTGTTGAAGACGCCTTGCTTCGCCGTGACGACGACCTTTCCGACGACCACGCTCTTCGTGATCCCGTTGATGAGCACCTCTTCCTGAGCAGCCGTCACGCCGAGCTCCTCGAGCAGCTTCGTGCTCTCTCCCTGGAGGTACTCGCGCCCGAGGAGGCGGAGCGGCGCGTGCGTTTGCTGCTCGGATGCGAGCGTGTCGACGACGAGCTTGTCGCCTTCGAACATCTGCACGTGGAGCGTCTTCGCGGCGCTTTCCTCCGCGACGTAGACGATGACGAGGCGCTCCATCGGGATCGCCTGCGCGAGTATCTCCACCGCGTCCTTCACGCCCTCGCCGAGCACGCGGTGCCGGAGGGCGTTGCCGAGGCGCATCATCACGAGATGCTTCTCGCGCATCGCGCGGATGCTGAAGAGATAGTTGTCGAGCACCTCGCAGACGGCGAAGAGGCCTTCTTGCAGCCTCATGCCGTCGCTGCCCGCCGGAGCGACGAGGCCCGCGCGACCGAACCATGCCCCTGCGACGTCGAGGTGCTGGGCGACGACGACGTCGGGCCCTTCGACGAGGACGCGCTCGCGTTTCTCCTCGCTCGTTCGGGCGAAGACGTCGGCCTTGTCCGGGATGGCTGCGGGCTTCTCGCCGTCGCCGTTCCAGGCGAACAGGCGAAGCGCGAGGTCCTCGCCGTAGGTCTCGACGAACGCGCTCGTCGCGCCCAGGCGCTTGCCCACGCGCGGAAGGAGCGCACCGATCACCTCGCTCACGCTCCAACGTTGGACGAGCCCCTCCTCGATCAGCTCGTCGACCATGTTACGAAGATCGTACAGGTCGCGGATCGCGGCGCTGTCGCTTGGCTCACCCGTCATGGCCGCATTGTGCCACAACCGTCCGTTCGCAGGCCGTCAGTTGGAGGTCTGGAAGCAGTAGAGGTGACGCGCGATCGTGCAGGCGCTCGTCCCTTTGGCCTGCCAGGTCGAGTCGACCGCGCCGGGGTCCCCGAAGGTCCCCGTGGATTGCAAGCTGCCCCAGTCAGAGCAGTCGAGCGGGACGTCGTTGTTGGTCAACGCAACGCCGGTCCAGGCGCCGAGTCCGTCGGTGAGCGTCGCGCAATCCTCGGTGATCGCGATCGGCGCGAGCGGGAGCGCGTCGGATGGGCTCATCGCACCGAACACGATCTTGCCATCGGGCCGCGCCCAACCCGTAGGGCTCGTGCCGACACGCTTGCCGACGGGCGTTCCGGGGCTCGCGACGTAGGCCGTGAAGCTTCCGGCGAAGCCGGCGCCGCGGGCAATCGAGGTGCATTGCTCGTCGAAGACTTCGGCCCCGGACGCGGTCGAGGAGAACCCCGCCCCGCCCTCGACCTTCGACGTGGTCACGAACACGAGCCGCGGGCCGTCGTCTCCGCCGCGGCCACACGGGCGCGGTCCGCCGTCCGGGCGCGGTCCGCCGTCTTGGCCCTCGGGCGGCATCGCATCCGGCGAGGACGCATCCCCCGCCGCATCGGAACCGACGGGGGACCCGTCGAGGGAGTCGTCGTCTGCGATCCGCGTCCCGCATGCGCTCGAGACGAGGAGCACGATGGATGCGGCGGCGCGGATCCTCCCCATGCCCCTCATGATAGCCGGCCCTTGCCCCTGCTGCCGCCTCGGCATAGAAGGTCGACCCATGCGAAGCGAGTGGGTTTCGAAGCGAAGCGGCGCGACGGTCACGCAGATGCATTACGCGCGTCAGGGCGTGATCACAGAGGAGATGCAGTACGTCGCGAAGCGCGAGAAGGTGGAGCCCGAGCTCGTCCGCAGCGAGATCGCGCGCGGTCGGATGATCATCCCCGCGAACATCCGGCACGCGAACCTCGAGCCGATGGGCATCGGCATCGCGCTCTCGTGCAAGGTGAACGCGAACATCGGCTCGAGCGCCGTGACGAGCGACGTGGAGAAGGAGCTCCGCAAGCTCCAGATCTCCCTCAAGTACGGCGCCGACACGGTGATGGACCTCTCGACCGGCGGCGACATCGACGGCATCCGCCGCGCGATCATCGCGAGCTCGCCCGTGCCGATCGGCACCGTGCCGATCTACCAGGCGCTCCAGAACGTGAAGACCGTCAGCAAGCTGACCGCCGCCGACATGATCGACATGCTCGAGCACCAGGCGCAGCAGGGCGTCGACTACTTCACGATCCACGCAGGCGTGCTCGTCGAGTACCTCCCGCTCGTGAAGGACCGCATCACGGGCATCGTCTCGCGCGGCGGCTCGATCATGGCGCAGTGGATGATCGAGAACCACAAGCAGAACCCGTTCTATACGCACTGGGACAAGGTCCTCGAGATCTGCGCCAAGTACGACGTCTCGATCAGCGCCGGCGACGGCCTCCGCCCCGGCTGCCTCGCGGACGCGAGCGACAAGGCGCAGTTCGCGGAGCTGAAGACGCTCGGTGAGCTCACGAAGCGCGCGTGGGAGAAGGACGTCCAGGTCATGATCGAAGGTCCGGGCCACGTCCCGTTCGATCAGATCGAGATGAACGTGAAGAAGGAGATGGAGCTCTGCCACGAGGCTCCCTTCTACGTCCTCGGCCCGCTCGTCACGGACATCGCTCCCGGCTACGACCACATCACGAGCGCGATCGGCGCGACGATGGCCGGCACCGCCGGCGCGGCGATGCTCTGCTACGTGACGCCGAAGGAGCACCTCGGCCTCCCCGACGAGAAAGACGTGAAGGACGGCCTCATCGCCTACAAGATCGCGGCCCATGCGGCCGACGTCGCTCGGCACCGTCCGGGCGCGCGCGATCGCGACGACGCTCTCAGCCGCGCGCGCTACGCCTTCGACTGGAAGGAGCAGTTCCGCCTCTCGATCGATCCCGAGATCGCGCAGGAGATGCACGACGAGACGCTCCCCGACGAGTACTTCAAGACGGCAGAGTTCTGCTCGATGTGCGGGCCGAAGTTCTGCAGCATGCACATCAACCGCGCCGTCGAGGACTTCAACAAGAAGCTCGAAGAAGAGAAGAAGGCCGGCAAGCGCACGCTCGACGTCCTCGCGGGCTGACAGCTCTTCGCTTGCTGACACCTCGCGCGGGCTGACACCACCGCGCTCGCTGAGCTATCTCACCAAGGCCGCATGTCCCTGGGCCCCGAGAAAAAACGCCGTCCGTCTCCAATCGCGCCGCTGCAGCGTCTCGACCCGCGCGTCCGTCTCCGCCTTGCCATCGCCGGAGGCGGCGCGCTGCTCGCGATCGCGCTGTTCGCGACGTGTGGCGGTTGCGGCAAACGCGCGCCCGCGGGCGGCGACACGACCAGCGCGCAGGCGGCAGGCGAATCCGACGCCGCGCCCGTGAGCAAGGCCGCGTTCGTCACGGATGCTGCCTCGCTGCGCGATGAGCGCATGTGGAGCCACGCGAAAGACGGCGAGCAGGAAGATCTGACGACGCTCGCCGTGCACGAGGGCGCGATGGGGCTCGTCGAGGCCGCGACCGATCCCGAGCTGCGCCCGACGGCCATCAAGGCGATGGCCTACGCCCGCGGGTGGGCGCAGCTTCCGTTCCTCGCCAAGGTTGCGAGCGGGAAGAACGACGAGGAGGCGCGCCTCGCGCTCGAAGCAACGGTCGAGCTCGCGGCGCGTCCGCGGGGCGCGGAGGATCCCGAAGACTCGGACGAGCTCAGGGAAGGCTGCGAGGGGCTCTCGACGCTCGCACGCGACACCTCGCGCCCGCGCCCCCGGAGGGTCGGCGCGATCCGTGCGCTCCGCATGATTCCGTGCCCACCGCCGAAGAACGGCGAAGATTTGCCGACCGACGTCGATACGAAGTGACTGCGACAGCATGGATCGCGGGGACGCGAAACCAGCTATCGTGATCGTCGATGGTCGATTCTGGCGCCCCCTCGTCGAGCGTGTACGCGAGCGAAGCCTATTTCAACCAGCTCCTCGCGAAGGCCGTTGCCGCGAAGGCGAGCGACATCCACCTGAAGGTCGGCATCCCGCCCGCAGCGCGCGTTCGCGGCGAGCTCGTGTTCTTCCGGACGGAGCCGCTCCGCAGGGAAGACGCTGACTGCATCGCCCGCCTCGTCATCAAGGACGGGCGCGTCCGGAGCGAGCTCGCGACCCTGCGCGAGCACGATTGCGCTTATGCGGCCGAGGGCGTCGGCCGCTTCCGCGTCAACGTGTACCGGCAGCGCGGCACGCTCGGCATCGTCATGCGATCGATCCCGACGACGATTCCGACGTTCGAGGAGCTCGGCGCGCCGGCGCCCTGCCAGTACCTCGCCGAACGCGAACGTGGTCTCGTCCTGGTCGTCGGCGCAGCCGGCAACGGCAAGAGCTCGACCCTCGCGGCGATGATCGGCCATCTGAATCGCACGCAGCCGCTGCACATCGTCACGATCGAAGACCCGATCGAGTTCCTCCACCAGGACGACAAGTCGAGCATCAGCCAGCGTGAGGTCGGCATCGACACCGGCACGTTCGCCGATGCGCTCCGCGCGGCGCTCCGGCAGGACCCGGACGTCATCCTCGTCGGCGAGATCCGCGACGAGCTGACGCTCGACATTGCGCTGAAGGCCGCCGAGACCGGGCACCTCGTTCTCTCGACGCTGCACACGCCGGATGTCGCGCGCACGGTGGGCCGCATGCTCGCTCTCGCGCCGCGGGGGCAGCCCGGATCGACCGAAGAGCTCCGCGAGCGCATCGGAGACGCGCTCCAGGGGATCGTCGCGCAGCGGCTCCTTCCGAAGAAGGACGGCTCCGGGCTCGCGCTTGCTGCAGAGGTGCTCGTCGCGACGGGTACGGTCCGCGAGTCGATCAAGCGACCGGAGGGCAATCCCTCGCTGAAAGAGCTGATGGAGAAGGGCACGCATCCGTACTCGATGCAGACGTTCGAGATGCACCTGAAGCAGCTCTTGATGCAGGGCGTCCTCGAGAAGGAAGTCGCCCGCGCGGCGGCGGGCTTCTGAAGACGCCGTCGCGGCGAGGCACAGGCTTCTGTTCGACCGGGCGAGGAAGTATCCTCTTCGCTGGTGCTCGATGGGGCGGGGCTCTTCGAGATCGAGGGTGATACCCGCGCTGCTCGTCGCGATGGCGGGGGCTTTCGCGCTGGTGCTCGCAGATCAGAGCTCCACCGCGGCTCCCGGCGGCGGGAAGAAGGCGGGGAGTGCGCGGGGGAAGGGGGCGGCTGCGGGGTCCGCCTCGCCGGGGGCGAGTAGTCGTACGACTGCGAGCGCCCGTGCGAGTACGAGCACGAGCACGAGCACGAGCACGAGCACGAGTGGCGACTCGCCGATGGCCGCGTCGTCCGAGATTCTTACCGTCGTTGCGGCGCGGCTCGATACGGCGCCGAAGGGGATTGGGACGTGTGAGCCCGCTGAGCGCGAGAAAGGGAGCGTGAGGTTCGGGTTTGCGCACGTGAACGATCTGCAGGCGCGGTACAGCGATCGGATCGCGGGACGGAGTCGGTACGCGTACATCGCCGGGCTCCTGAAGCAGCTCAAGGCTGCGCAGCCGACGATCGTGCTCGACGCGGGGGACGACTACGAGAAGGGAGCGCTCGCCGAGCTCCGATCGTCCGGCGAGACGACGCGCCAGATGGTGCAGGCGCTGCCGATCGACGTGCGGACGATCGGCAACCACGATTTCGCGTACGGCGAGACGGCGGTGCTGCGCGACGTACGGCTCAGCAAACATCCGGTGCTCGCGGCCAACGTCGAGCACGTCGGGCTGCCGCCGTCGAAGCAGCCGTTTCGCTCGTATGCGCGCTTCGACGTCGGCTGCGTGAAGGTCGGCGTGATCGGGCTCGTGACGCAGAACTTCGGCGCGGACGATCGGCCCACGAGCCTTCCGTACGACGACGTGTTCGTGCAGGACGATCACTACCAGGCGATCCTCGAGCGCGAGGCGAGGGCGCATCGCAGCGAGGTCGACGTGCTCATCGCGCTCACGCACCTCGGTTATTCCGACGACGTCGCGCTCGCGCATCGGGGCGGGGCGCTCGTCGATCTGATCATCGGCGCGCACACCGAAGACCTGCTCGAGAAGGCCGAGGCCTTCATTCATCCGGACAACACGACGACCTGGGTGATGCAGGCCGGTCACTTCGGCGAGACGATTGGCCGTGGCGAGGTCGTCGTGAACCTCGGCGCGCCGCGCAAGATCACGGTCGAGAAGTACAAGGTCGTCGAGGTGAACGAGTCGCTGCCATATGTCGAGGAGGTCGACGACCTCGCGAAGCGGCTCGAGGAGGCCGTGACGCCCGATGCGCACGCCGTCATCGGACGGGTCAACGTCCCGCTCAAGCGAGGAAGGGGCATCTCGGAGCTGGTCTGGAAGGCGGCGGCATCGACGTGGAACGCCGACGCGATGGTCGTCGGGCGCGATCTCTACTGGGCGGGCCTACCGAAGGGCGACGTCACGCTCCAGCGTCTCTACGACGCCGTCCTCGTGCAGCGACAGCCCGCGGGGACGAACGGCTTTTCGTCGATCTGGATCGCGGACGTCGGCGGAGCGGAGATGACCGCGCTCGTGCGCGCGTTCCGGCCGGGTGGGACGTACGAGTGGTACGGGCCGAGAGACGGCTTCGATCCCACGAGGCGCTACCGTCTCGCGCTCGACAAGCGCGCGGCGACGTATCCGAAAGCCCTCTTCGGCGCGTCGTCGAAGCATCTGCACGCGACGTTCGCCGGCGAGATGATCGACGCGCTCGAGCCGTACGCACGCGCCCGCACGGCGAAGGGCCTCCCGCTCGACGGTCCGTAGGACCCCGTCTCGTGAGCGGGCGGTGCAGCGCCGTATGCGCGTGAAGGAGGCAAGCGTGGACTCGCAGCTCACGCGCGCGGCGTCACGAGCCAGCCGAGGCCCAGCGTCGCGTCGACGTAGTCCTCTCCCGAGAAGAAGCGACCCGGCGTCGAGCCCATCAGCTCCCGAAAATCGTCGATCAGATGCGCCTGGTCGGAGTAGCCGAGGTCGGCAGCCGCCGTAGCACCGTCCGGCCAACGTCCCACGAACAGACGCCGCAGACGAAGGACGCGAGCGCATCGCTTCGGTGCCAGGCCTACCTCGTCGATGAAGAGGCGATGGATCGAACGCGTGCTCGTCCCGAGTCTGTCGGCGAGAGCTTGCGTCGACAGGCATCCACCGCTCGCCTGGAGGACGTGCATCGCCGCACGCGTCGAGCCGCTCTCGTTCGCGCGCGTGACCCGCTCGCTCAGCACATCCACCAGGATGCGCAGGCGCGTGCCAGCATCCGGCGCCTCGACAAGCTGATCGAGCAAGGTACGCGCCTTCCGCCCCCAGACGTCTTCCAGTGAACACTCGCGATCGCGGAGCTCGCTCGCGGAGCTGCCGAGCGCGAGCCGCGCGGCGCCCGGGCGGAGCTCGACACCGACGATCTCGGCGGCGATCGGAGAGTGCGCCACCTCGGCTACACGAGATCGCGGGCCCGCGGCAAGGAGACGGCCGGACGTCGCAGCCCCGGATCGTGACCGCTCGATGACGACGAACACGTGCGAGCTCGGCTCCGGCAAGCGCCGGAAGAGGAAGCTCCGACGTGATGCAGCCGACAGCGCTGTCTCGTACGCCGCCACGACGTGCGACGCGAGGGGTCCGCACACGGCATGGCCGCGACTCTGGAACTCGAACGGGGTGCTGGTCTTTCGCGTCGGAACGATCGCCAAACTGGTTTGGGCATTGTACCGCGCCTGAGCCGCCCCATGTAGAGGAGGTCTCTGGACGCGACGTCGCTCGATGGGCGAACGGGATTGTCCGAAAACGCCAAGACGAGCCGCGGCCGTGGTCGCTACGGTGCGGTGACCCTATTCGCTCGACTCGCCTTTTGGTCGCCAGCATCGCGGGCCTTCCCGCGATGTTTGCGTGCACCTCCTCGAACGACGCCGGCGGCGGCCGGGAGCAGGCGCCGGACGCTGGCACCGGCTCTTGCCCGCGCTCGATCTCGCCGCCACGCATGCGAAGGCGGGGACCTCGCCACACCGCGCCGGCGTCCGATGAGACAGACGTCGAAGGCGGCCGACAGACCGGATCGCAACGTCGCGTGAAATTCTGCACGCGGAGAGCAGCCCAGAGAGGAAATGAGAATGAAGGTAGTGAAGATTGTGACGGCGGTGGTGCTCGCGATCGGGCTCTCCGCGGCATGCAGTGAGCCGACGACTGGGACGCCATCGAACGTGCCTTCGTCGGGGGGCGACGGTGAGGCGAATGGCTTGCCGCCCGACCCCGGAGGCGAGCTTCCGGCCACGACGATCAACAACCTGAAGCCGGCTGCATCGTTCTCGGCGCCCGCGACACCGGGAGGGACGGTGCGCGTCACCCTCCTCGGGCTCATCGATCCCGTCACGCAGCAGCCGATCGAGTTCAAGGCGAACGAGACCGTCTTCCTCGCGGAGGACGGCGTGGTGAAGTCGCTCCGCATCACGCAGGGCGCGAAGGACAACAAGCTCCCGTTCGACCTCACGTTCGTCGTCGACAACTCCGGGAGCATGGGTGAAGAGGCGGACAGCATCGCGAACAAGATCGTCAAATTCGTGAACGTCGTGTCTGCGGGCGGCGCGGACCTGCGCGTCGCGGTCGTCGGGTACGACGGCTACGTGACAGGTGCCATCAACTTCAGCGATGCGGCGACGATCGAAGCGTACCTGAAGCGCGAAGGCCTGACCGGGACGGACCGCACGTACGGCTTCGGGGGCGCCGATGCGACCACGCTCGAGCAGAAGGCGAACGAGCAGGCGGCAGCCGAGGGCGAGACCTCCGGAGGGGAGAACGGCATCGTCGCGATCAAGTTCGCCGAGGCGAACTTCGCCTTTCGGCCCGACTCGCAGCGCATCTTCGTCAACTTCACGGATGAGCCGACCCAGCCTGGCGGCTCGACCGCGATCGCGACGAAGACGCTGTGTGCGCGGTGGAAACCGCAGAACGGCACGATCCACACGGTCTGGAGCGGCTCCGAGTCGCTCGCGTCCGACAGCGGCGTGACCTGGATCGAGAACGAGGAGGAGAACCCGGCAGACCTCTCGGCCTGCACCCCTGGCGGCGTCGTGAAGACGGTGAAAGAAGACGCGACCGACCTCGACCTCACCACGCTTCCGATGACGGACGCTCTCAAGAACAGCGCGCTCGTCGAGTTCAACAGCAACGACCCTATGGGCCCGCACAACATCACGATCGTCGTGAAGAACGGCTCGACCTCGGACGGCAAGACCGAGTTCGTGGATGTGGCGTACTGAACGCGCTCGATGGTGCGCCTCAACGCCGCCTGATGCCGCTGCCAGCCACCGGAACGAGCGAGCAGACCGCGCGCATTGTCCACGCGGGGCGAGGCGGCCAAGGCGTCTGCCGGTTGCGCACCGGTTCTGCACTGCTTGTCCCCGATGCTTGTTGATCGCGCTCCTTTCGATGGAGCGCGATCGCTCACGGTCGAGAGCGCCTCCTGGAGCCGGAACGGGCGAACGTACGAGGTCGCGGGCACGGTCACCCGACGTGAACGAGCGCGTCGACTGGCCCTCGACGGGCTCTGACGACGTCAGCCGCGGCCTTGGCGGGCGACCCAGTCGACGGCGGCGTCGAGCTCGTCCGGCTTCGTGAACACCGGCCCGAATGCGGACGTCTTCTCGACGACGTCGCCCTTGCTCGTGCTGGTGAAGAACGCGATCGGCAGCGCGGACTCCCCGGCGCGGAGGCGGGCCGCGACATCGACGCCGAAGCCGTCGCCGAGGTCGTAGTCGAGCAGCGCGCACGCGATCGTGCTCGCATCGACCATCGAGGCGCTCGCACACGAGTCGTGCTCGACGACCTCGAACCCAGCCGCGCGGACGCGTCGTGCCACCGTCACACGAGCGACGGCGGAGTCGTCGGCGATCAACACGCGGTGCGACATGGCGCGAGGATAGCGCCACCCCGCTCACGAGCGCAGCTCGGAAGAGCGCGCGCCACTGCCCCAAATCGGTGCACGCAGCGCGAGCGTGGGCGGTCCGGTTTGGGGCTCCTCGACGAGAACCGGCGGGTTTTCCGCGGTGCCCGGCGTGGCATCGCTCTTGAACGAGCGGGCCGCATGAAGATTCGATTCTGGGGCGTTCGGGGCAGCATCGCGTCGCCCGGTCGCGACACGGCGCTCGTCGGCGGCAACACGAGCTGCGTCGAGCTCGCGTGCGGTGATGCTCGCATCGTCCTCGACGGCGGCACCGGACTTCGCGCGCTCGGCAATCATCTGATCGCGAGCGGGGCGACACGTGAGCCGCTCGCGATGACGCTCCTCCTCTCGCACTACCACTGGGATCACATCCAGGGACTTCCGTTCTTCGTTCCGATCTACATGAAGGACATGTCGCTCACGATCGTGGGCGGGCAGAACGGCGTCACGAGCGTTCGCGAGACACTCGAGCGGCAGATGAGCGCGCCCGTGTTCCCCGTGCGCCTCGATGAGGTCGGCGCGCGGATCACGACGCGCGAGGTCAAGCTCGGTGAGGTCTTCGCCGTCGGCGATGCGAAGGTCCGCGTCGCGCGCGGCAATCACCCGGGCGGCGTCGTCGCATATCGGATCGAGCACGAAGGCAAGAGCATCGTGTACGCGACCGACACCGAGCACTACGCCTGCGTCGATCCGGCGCTCCGCGCGCTCGCCGAAGGCGCGGACGTCCTCGTGTATGACTCGCAATACACGCCCGAGGAGTACAGAGCGAAGGTCGGCTGGGGACACTCGACGTACGTCGCGGGCGCGGACCTCGCGCGATCCGCCGGCGTGGGGACGTACGTACTGTTCCAACGCGCCGGCTCGACGTCGGGCGGAACACGATCGGTCGCATCCTGAAAGGCGAGCGCGAGAGCATCACCGCGGAGGGCGATCGGGAGAGCACGCCCGGCGACGAGGACGCCTGAAGCGAGCGCGACGAACGCTCCGCGTCAGGAGTCGAGCACAGCCGGTTCGGAAAGCTGACTCTTCGCGTCACGGCCGATCAGCGAAGTGCCGTTCGCGCTCGTGATCGTCGCCGTTTCGACGCGTGGTGTCGCAGAAATCCCGGCCGATTGCGTCGGCGTGGAGATGGTCCCGCATCTGGGCTATGGTCCGCGCCCCATGCCGACGTTCAGCCGCGAAGAGGTCCGCGCTCTCTACGATCAGCCGCTCCTGCCGCTTCTCGACGAGGCGCGCCGCGTCCACCTCGCGCACCATCCCGACAACGAGGTCCAGCTCTGCACGCTCCTCAGCGTGAAGACCGGCGGCTGCCCCGAGGACTGCGCGTACTGCCCGCAGTCGAGCCACTACGAGACGAGCACCAGCCCGGAGAAGATGCTCGACGTCGAGCACGTCATCGCGAGCGCGAAGCGCGCGAAGGAGCTCGGCTCGACGCGCTTCTGCATGGGCGCGGCGTGGCGCGAGGTGAAGGACGGTCCGGCGTTCGACCGCGTCGTCGACATGGTGAAGGGCGTGAAGGAGCTCGGCCTCGAGGCGTGCGTGACGCTCGGCATGCTCGACGAGAAGCAGGCGAAGAAGCTCGCCGACGCCGGGCTCGACGCCTACAACCACAACCTCGACACGAGCCGCGAGCACTACCGGTCGATCATCAAGACGCGCACGTACGACGATCGACTCCGCACGCTCGATAACGTCCGCAAGGCCGGCATCACGGTGTGCTCGGGCGGCATCATCGGCATGGGCGAGACCACCGACGATCGCTGCGAAATGCTCCGCACGCTCGCCAACCTCGATCCGCAGCCGGAGAGCGTGCCGATCAATGCGCTCGTCCCCGTCGAGGGGACCCCGCTCGCGCTCGCGAAGCCCGTCGATCCGCTCGACCTCGTTCGCATGATCGCGGTCGCGCGCATCCTGATGCCGAAGTCGCGCGTGCGCCTCTCGGCGGGTCGCACGTCGCTGACCCGCGAGGCGCAGATGCTCTGCATGCTCGCGGGCGCAAACTCGATCTTCTACGGCGACAAGCTCCTCACGACGCCGAACCCGGACGAGGACGACGACATGGCGCTCATCCGCGATGCGGGCCTCCAGGCGATGCCGGCGCGGGCGACGACGGACAGCGCCGAAGCGGAGTGAGCTCCGTCGTGCCGGAGCAGGCACGAGGATCCTGAGCGGAGCGAGCTCGGCCACTCCGGTGAGCGGCGCGAGCTCGGTCGCTTTTCAGTGAGCGGAGTGACGTCCGCAGCGCCTCACTTGCACTGCGCCGGGTCGACGAGCGTGCACTTGCCGCCGGTGCAGTCAGCGAACACATCGCATCCGGGCGCATCCTCGGGGCCGTCGACGGTGCACGCCGCGCCGTCGGGGAGGGGATCGACGCACTTGCCCGGCGTGACCTCGATTCCGTCGGGATTGCCGGTGATGCTCGAGCCCTTGCAGCTACCGCGCTCGCAGCGATGCGTCAGATCGCACGTCTCGCCCGCCTTCACGTAGACGATACGCGCGCACTTCTTGTCCGTGCCGCAGTCGAGGCCCTTCGCACACTCGTCGAAGCCGGAGCACGCGGCGCCTTCACCGAGGCCGGTCGCGCATTTCTTGTCCACGCACCGTAGATCTCCGCTGCAGTCGCTGCGCGAGGTGCAGTCCGAACCGGCACCGCCGGGCGCCTTGCACGTGGCCTTGCCCGCGCCGAACGAGCACCGGAGCCCCTTGTCGCAGCGAACGTCCTCGTCGCCTGAGCCAAAACATTCTTCGCCTGCCTTCGCGATCTTGATGGCGACACACTTGCCGGTGTCGCTCGTCGCGTTGCATGAGGCGCCCTCGACGCAATCACTCGATCGTGTGCATTTGCCGCCGATCGGAGCGCGCGCCGCGCACTTCCCGCAATTCGAGTTGGCCTCGGTCAGGCACGCGCCGCCCTTGCACTGATAGCCGTCGGCGCATGCCGCGCCATCTTCGAGGGTACCGCCCGTGAGATCCTCGCAGGAGAGCTCCTCACCGTCGCACGACGTGGCCGAGGAGATCTTCTTGCTGCACGCAGCGATCTGCCCGGCGAGGTTCGTCACGCCCGGCGCGGCGAGGGCCCTCGCGCACGCCGCTTCGAACCGGGCTCGCTCGTAGCCAAGGCTCGCAGCGCCGTCCGAGCAACGCTCGGCGTAGGAGACGAGGGCATTGGCGTATTCGGCGCACGCGCCGCCCCCTCCTTCGGATCCGTCCGATCCAGAGCAAGCTGCGAGGAGGAGAAAGAGAGCTGCACCCGACGTGAGAAAGCTGATCGTACGCGTCATCGTACTAGCTCTACCGCAAGACGCGTGCGCGGGCCCAGAACGCGGGATTCCGCGCACTTGGCCCGCCGCCGCTTCGAGCTAGGTCTGACCGCCGCGCCCTACGTGTGAACGTAGATGCACGGGTACGTGATGCTCTCTCTCTCTCTGCGAGATTCAATGGCAGGCGGTCGCGTCGGGGAGCACGCAATGTCCGCCCAGGCATCGGGCGAAGTGATCACACACGAGGCCCGATTTCAGCTGATCGATGCCACACGCATTGCCGTCAGCGAGCGCGTCCATGCACGTGGCCGGGCCGGAGGGAACGACCTTCCCGTCCTCCTTCTGCTCGACGCGCTGGAGGCACACGCCGCGCTCGCAGCGGCGGACACCGTTGCACTCTTCGCCGGACTTCACGTAGACGACCTTCTGGCAAGTCTTGTCGCAACCCAGGCCTTCGGCACATTCGTCGTACGCCGTGCAGGCCTGTCCTTCGGTGGGGCGGCGGGAGCATTTCCCGGAACGGCACACGAGGCCGAGTTGGCAGGCCAGGGTGTCGTCGCACCCGCCGCCTTCGCCCTGGTTCGCGACGCACTTGCCGGACTTCGCGTCCTTGGTCGCGACATCGCAGTGCGCTCCGATATTGCAGAAGTTCTGCGCGCTGCACTCCTCGCCCGACTTCACGAGCTTGTGCACGGAGCACGTGCCGACCATGCTCTTGCCGTCGAAGTCACAGCTCGCGATCTCGCCGTCGGCGGTGGCACAATCGGATGCCAACAAGCACGGACCACCGGCTTTGATCTGCGGAGCGCACTTTCCGCAACCGGTCTCGTCGAGCATGCAGAAGCGGCTCTGGCACTGCGAGCGCGCTCCGCACGGTGCGCCGTCCGGGAGGGTGCCCGCCGGCAGCTCGCACTCCGGGATCTTCGCATCGCACGCGGCCGACTTGCGAAGCTCGCTACACCGCGCTTGCGTTTGACGGAGATTCTCCGTTCCACTCGCACCGAGCTCGCGTGCGCAGACTCTCCGGAAGCGCTGCACTGCATACGGCGAGTCGTTCATGAGGCCGCCACAACGGTGCGTCCATTCGACCTGCGCCTTGTAGAGGTCGTCACACGCCTGCTCGTCGGCAGTGCGCGGCGCCGACGACTCCGAGTTCGACGACGAACCGCCGCTGGGGTCGTCTGCGCTCTTCTTCCGCTCGGCGTTGCTCCCGCACGCGGCGACCACGAACAGCAAGAGCGTCGCGACGGAGATCCCTTTGGTGCGAGTCATGGCCCTCGCGCGTCGCAAGGAGCGTGCGCGGACCGAGCGACGCTCCTCTACCGTAGTGGCGATTCGGCGTTCGCGATCGCCGGGCGCGGCAGCATCGGCGCGAGATCGGCCTTTCCGCGTTGCGAGTACAGATAGAGGTCGAATACGCGCGCCGTCCGGCCGCCGCGGAGGACGCGCACGCGGCTCTGCGAGACACGTACGTGCGCAGGAAGCTGATCCGCGCCGTCACCACCGAAACGGTTGTCCGTGACGAAGAGGACGTTGTCGGCACGACGCCACGTATCGCGTGGAAGCCAGCGATCGAAGTCGTCGGGGATCGGTGTCGCGCAGCCGACGCGCACGCCGGGGAGCGCGGCGTGGAGCTGCGCGCAAATCGTCCAGTGCGGACCGATGACGACGACCTCGCGCCCCTCGGGATCGAACGGCGTCGCTGCGAGCGCCATCTGCTCGCGCACCGCACCGATGGCCTGCGGCCAGCCGTAGAGCTCGTTCGCGATGTTAGCCTGCGGATCGATGCTCTCCGGAACGAGCCGCGATGCTGCGGGCACGAGCACCCACGCGTGCACGATCAGGGTGAACGCTCCGGCGACGGCCATCGCGGAGATCACGAGGCGTCTGCGAACGAAGTCGACGCCGTCCGCCGCGCGCCGAGCTGCGTGGATCGGCAGCGCGAGCAGCGGCGGCGCGATCCAGTGCGGCTCCGCCACGGGGCTCCAGATGCAGAGCGCCACGAGCGGCACGAGCGGCACGGCGAACGTCCAGAAGAGGACGCGCGAGGCGACGTCGTCGTTCCGGCGGCGTACGAGGTCGCGCGCGACGAGCACCGCGAGCCACACGACGACCGGCGACAGGTACACGAGCTGCCCGCCGAGGAGCGCGCCGAAGTTCTTCAGCGCGAGCCCTGCGCCGTCTTGTGTCTCGACGAATCGATGATGCAACATCGGCCAGCCCAGCCGAGCTTCGTAGAGCACGAACGGTACGTCGACGACGATCCCCGCGCCGAGACCCGCCCACGGCCAGATCGAGCGCGCAGCGCGCACCGTGCCCGGACTTTCGTCGGAGCGTGCGATCTGCACGTACACGATCACGAGCGCAACGAGCAGCAGGAACCCGGAGACCTTCGCGGAGGCGGCGATGCCCGCGAGCAGACCCGCGCCGAGGAGCGCGCCCGCCGTACGGATCGACGGCACGAAGCGCCGCGAGCTCGGCGGCGCGTCTCCACTTTTGGGGGCTCCAGCTCGTTCCGCGTCCGGAGCACGCGGCGACAGTCCCACGATCGCGAGGCCGATCGCTCCGAGCCACAACGGCGCGAGCACGAGATCGGGCGTGAGCGCGAAGAGGCCGACGGCGATCTCGGGCACGAGCGCGACGACGAGCCCTGCGATCACGGCAGGTCGCTTGGCGGCTCCTGCCGCGCGCGCGACGGCGACGACCAGCCAGGGCACGAGCGTCGAGATGACCGCCGTGACCACGTGCGTGCATGCCGGAGTGGGCACGGCGCCCTCGCCGATGAGTCGCGCGACGAGACCGACGAGCCCGGGATGATCGAGGTAAGCCGGCTGAGGATGCACGGCCCACGACGCGTAGAGTGCCTCGCTGTCACCGAACCCGACGCGCGAAGCTGCCCATAGCCGCAGGCCGAAGAGGACGACGCTGACGGCGACGAGAGGGAGCATGGGCGGGATCACGAGGCCACGTGTCGGAGCTTACTCACGAGGCTTCCCGTCCTCGCGCCCCGGACGCGCGTGCGGCGAGCCAGGGCTCGAGCATGCGTGCGACCTCGCGGGAGGGGCAGGGATGGTCGCCGAGGATCTGCTCGACTTCCGTGCACGCTGCAAGGAACGTGACGCGCTCGTCGAGGACGTGCGCGAGCGCGTCGGAGATGCGGTTCGGCGCGGCGTTCCGCTGGAGAAGCTCGGGAAAGGCACCTCGCCCGAGCAGGATGTTCGGCAGCGCCACGTGTGGCGTCTTCAGCAGCGCGCGCGCACCGACCTCGGTCGCCCATCCGACGCGGTAACACACCACTGGGACGACCTTCGCGAGCACGCACTCGAGTGACGCGGTCCCGGAGGCGCAGAGCGCGGCGTCGAAGGCGGGGAGCGCGTACGCGATCCCCGCGCGTGAATCGACGTCCACGGCCTCGACCCCGTGCGCATCCGCGAGGTCTTTCGCCCAAGCGCGCGTGCGATCGTCGAGGCTCGCGGCGAGCATCACCCGGGCATCGACGCTTGCGCGATCGCGACGCACGGATTCGTAGCCGATGAGCATCGGCTCGAGCAGGCGTCTGACCTCGTGCGGACGGCTACCCGGGAGGATCGCGACGGCCCACGCGAACGGCGTCATGCCGAGGAGCTCCCGTGCGGCGACGCGATGCTCGGGCCCGCGGCGATCTTCGAGCGCCGGATGGCCGATGTAGCGCGCGTCGACGCCGAAGTCGCGCCACAGCGGCTCCTCGAACGGGAACATCACCGCCAGTCGATCGAGATGACGTCGGAGGGGCTCGGCGCGGCGTGCGCGCCACGCCCAGATCTGAGGGGCGCCGTACCAGAGCACGCGTGTGCCCTCGCTCCACAACGTCGAAGCGAGGCGAGAGTTGAACTCGGTGTAGTTGACGAGTAGCGCCGCGGCGGGCCGGCGCCGCCGGATCGCGGCGCGCAGCCTGCCGTACGCGACCCCGATGCCGTACGCGCGGCGCGCGACCTCGGTGATGCCGAGGGCAGTCGAGGAGCGGAGATCGGCGAGGAGCTCGACCCCTTCGCGTTCGAGCGCACCGCCGCCCATTCCGAAGGCCTGCACTCCGCGGAGCTTCGCGAGGACGGCTGCAGCAGCGCGATCGCCGGAGGCTTCTCCGGCGACGACGAGGAGCTCGCGGTTCACTCCGCCTCCAGCCCGTCGTCACCCGGAGGAAGGCCAGCGTCGACCACCTCGGATCGCGCGGACGCGAGCACTGCCTGGATCGCAGCGCCGTCGCGCTCCATGCGGAAGGCTCCGATCCCCCGCACCGTGGCGATAGCCTCGAGCGTTGCATCGTCGGGCAAGTCGGCGAGGTCTTGGAGGCAGTGGCCCGGGAGCACCACCTGCTCGTCGACGCCACGCTTCTTTGCCTCCGCTTTGCGCCAGCCCGTCAGTCGTGTTTCGCGCGCGCGGCGCGCCTTGATCACCGTGTTCGGGAGGCGCGGGCGTTCGAGCATCGCGCGCTCTTCCTCCGGGATCTTCCCGGCGTCGGCGAGACCGGCGGCGACCGCTTCGAGCATCGCAGGCGCAAGCGACCGCGCACGATGGCCGCCCAAGGCGCCTCTGATGCGCCCGAGATCCGCCATCGACCTAGGCTTCATCTTCGCGATCGCGAACAGGACGTCCGGACCGAGGACCTTGTACGGCGGGACGTCGAGCTTCCTCGCCTTGTCCTCACGCAGCTCGGCGAGCCGGCGGAGGATCGGCAGCTCGTCCTTGGGTACGCGGTCGATGCCCTTCAGGCGGATGTACGCAGGTCGCGGGTCCGCGCTCCCCGCTGCCGCAATGGACTGCTCGAGGCGGTAACACGTCTCCACTTCGACGGCATCGCCGATGCCGCGCGTGTCGACCTCGTTCCACAGCCTCGAAGCGAGGGCATCGAGATGGACGACGTCGTCCGCCAGATAGCGGAGCTGCTCGCCCTTGATTGGCCGCTCCGTCCAGTCGTGGTGCTGGAGCTTCTTGTCCATCGTGATGCCGAGCTCGCTCGAAAGGAGCGATGCGAGCCCGGTCGCCGTTCGGCCGAGCATCCGCGCGGCCAGCGAGGTGTCGAGCACGTTCGCGAGCACGAGGTTGGTCTCGGCGAGGATGCGCGCGTCGAACGCGACGTCGTGCACGATCTTGCGAGGCCCAGTCGGACCTAGCAGCTCCCGCAGCGCATCGAGGGGCGTTGCGATCGTGTCGACCACGACGACCTCGTCCGCCGTCGCGAGCTGCATCGTGCAGAGCGTCGCCTTGTACTTGAAGAGTCCGTTCGACTCGATGTCGACAGCGACGCGACGTGCCCGGAGCAGCCGGGCGACGACGGCACGGAGCTCGTCCTCGCGGGTGACGAGGAGCGCGGGCGTTTGGAAAGGGTCAGGCACCAGAGCGCTCTTCGTCTACCAGATTTGAGGCCGAAAGCGGGCGCGTGTGGCGCTGTCTGCGACGCGCACGGACGGTGAGCACGACCGCTCCACCGAGTCCGAGCCCGACCCAGCCCGGGCTCGCCGGCGTGCGGGCGCCAATCTGCGGGGCGGCCGAGCAGCTCTTGGCCGGGGCTTCGGCGCATGCGCCCGTGAAGCCGCGCCTCGGTGTGGGATCGCACTGCGGTCCTTGCATCACCTGATCGGACAGTACCGAGCGGGTGCCGTCGGGGTGATAGATCGCGCAGATCCCGGCAATGTCGTCCGACGTGAGGTGCCGCATCGCCGTGCCGCCCGGCGTGTAGCTTGCGTACATCGTCGCGCGCGGGTCGCCCGAATGCGCGAGGCCGAGGAAATGCCCCGTCTCGTGGGTGACGATGCTCGCGAAGTCGTAGCCGTCGGGCGGCACGGGATCGGCCAGCGTGACGCGCTGCTGGGCCGTGTTGATCTCCATGTCGCCGTCGTAGATCTCACCGGTGTCGGGGTTGAACGTGACGGTCGTGAGCGCGAGCGTGTTGTTCGAGTCGTTGTGGGGCCACTTGTCGTCCCGGAAGACGATCACGTTCTGGTTCCCGCCCAACTTGTTGAAGTCGACCTCGGCGCAGTCCACCGGTCCGAGGTCGCGTACGTCGATGCTCACGCGCGAGCGTCCGGTGCCTTCGGTCGGGCAGCTCGCGCCCGTCCACTTGGTGAACGCCGTCGAGATCGCATTCACCGCGTCCTCGAACGCGACCTGCTTGCTCGCGTTGCGCTGCACGCTGTATGCGACGCAGGAGTTCCGCCAGAAGAGCGGCACACCCTGCGTCCAGCAGCGGTCCGGCCGCGGCTGGAAATCGGGTTGGATGGGGACGGTGGTCGTTCGGCAATACGCGTGCGCGACCGTCGAGCTCGACGCGAGCGCAACTGCGGCCAGCGCAGACGCGCAGCGCTGACGGAGCGCACGCACGTCAGGCGCTCACTTCACCGGAGCAGTCGCGGGATGCAGACGCTTCCACGACGCCGCGATCTCGCGCGCCGCGTCGTCGAGCGGCTTGTCGTGCATCACTTCCATCGCGAGGCGCATCTTCGTCGCCTCGGTGACGACGTTCGAGGTGCTCTGCGGCTGTACGCCTCCGGAGGCCGGAGCCTGCGTCGCGGGTTCCGGCTTCGGCGGTAGCAGCATGCCCATGGAGGTCGAGCGGATGAGGCGCTTCAGCTTCGTCTTCTCGTCGACGACGATCGGGTACTGGCCCTGCGCGCGCGCCGAGACCTCGTAGACGCCGCCTGCCTTGAACTTGCGGAGGAAGAGGAGCGAGGACTTGTCCTTCACGAAGACAGGCTCGCCGTCGACGAGCTGGCCGATCTTGCCGACGACGCCGCCCATCGTCCGGACGTAACCTTCGGCGCCGGGACCGACGTCACCGGCGACGCCCTGATCGACGCGCACCTTCGTGTACGTGTAGATCCGGCCGTCTTCCCAGACGCTCGTCTGCTCGCCGGGCGTGATCACCGCGACGACGTCCGCGTCCTTCACCAGGTTGTCGAACGCAACCGCGATGGAGACGGACGCAGCCGCGTCGCTCGGAACGAGGACCGCTGCCGCCGGAAGGGAAAGCGCAACACCGAGGAGCGCGCGACAGAAGACGCTTCGAAGCGAGAGCATGCCCACACGGTAGCACGGAGCGGGGGAGGAGGCCGCCGGTGGCTCTGGTCGTCGGTGGGGGCAGAGGCGCGCGGACGCTGCGTCCCGGCGAGACGACGGCGCCTGAATCCGGTGCCGCGCAAGCGATCCGTGCGCCACCCGCGCGCGACTACCAGCGAACGAGCGCGCAGCCCCAGTGGATGCCGGCCCCGAGCGCGAGCAGCATGTTGAGCTCGCCCTTCTTGAGCTTTCCTTCGCGGGTGCACTCGTCGATGAGGATCGGGATCGTTCCGGCGCTCGTGTTGCCGAACCGATCGATGTTCATCGGCATCTTCTCTTCGGGGACGCCGAGGTGCTCCCGCACGTACTTGTTGATGCGGTAGTTCGCCTGGTGCGCGAGGAACCAGTCGATCTTCTCGATCGGGATCTTCGACTCTTCACAGAGCTCGCGGGCGGTCTGCGGGAGCTTCGTCACGGCGAACTTGAAGAGCTCGCGGCCATCCATCCGCGGGATGTGGGCCTGCTCGTCCCAGTGACTCGCCTTCCAGTACGGACGCGTCCGGAAGCCGCCGCCGGGGACGTAGAGCGTCTCGGCGAAGCGGCCGTCCGTGTGGACCTTCGACGCGACGAGGCCTGCATCGCGGTCGGTCGCGCGGAAGACGAGCGCGCCGGCGCCGTCACCGAAGAGGACCGCGAGCGCGCGATGTTCGTTCGCGCGAGCGCGCGCCTCGGGCGTCGCGTCGGCGTCCGACTTGCCGTCGACGATGTCCCAATCTTCCCACGGCATGAAGCCCGCGTGGGCCTCGGCGCCGACGACGAGGATGGTCTTTGCGACGCCGCCCTTGATGAGCCCGTCGACGAGCTGGAGCGCGAAGATCATCGCGGCGCACTGCTGCCGGATGTCGAGTGCCGGGACGCCTTCGATGCCGAGCTTGGCTCCGAGCACGGCTCCCGATCCCGGGAACACGTAATCCGGCGTCATCGTCGCAAAGATGATGTAGTCGACGTCTTTCGGCGAGATCCGCGCAGCCTCGAGCGCGCGCTTGCTCGCCTCGAAGGCGAAGTCGCTCGCCGCCTGACCTTCGCCCGCGAAGTGTCGCTGCCGGATGCCGGACCGCTGGAAGATCCAATCGTCCGAGGTGTCCATCACCTTCGAGAGGCGATCGTTGGGCACCGGGGATCCGGGCACGTAATGCCCTGTGCCAATGAGCTCGAAACCCATGCGCTGCCCCTCATAGCGAGGCGCGCGCGCTGGGTCGACCCCGAACGCGCAACGCCGCGCGATTGTGGTCAAAAGATGACGGACCGGCTGGGCTCTGATCGCCCGTCGCTCGGGACCGCGCGGCTGTGGTCGACCATTGCCTCGGCGCTTGGCGGGCGGTACGTCTGCCGCATGAAGGCACGTCGCGGGGCCGTGGAGTGGATTGGCGGAAGCATGATCATGCCCGCCCCGGACGACGAGACGGAGGTGCTCGAGACGTTCTTCTGGCTGAACGCGGGCGGCGATCTGCTCGGTACGGCGACGTACGTCGCACGCGAGATGCCCGAACGGCTGGGCGACTCGTTCATCGCGACGACCGAGTCGCCGGCAGTCGGACAGCCACACGTGCCTGCACGGATCCGCGTCGCGTCCGAGGCACACGCGGCCGTCCTGCGCCGCGCGGTCGGAGCGGCGACCGAAGTCGTCTGTGCGCCGACGCCGGAGACCGAGCCGGTTCGGGTCTCGCTTGCGGCGTACCTCGACAAGGTCGCGAGCGCGTCCGAAGAGACGTATCTGTCGTCAGCCATCGAGCCGGAGGTGGTCGGCGGGCTCTTCCGGGCGCTCGCGCGGCTGTACGTGGCGGCGCCGTGGAGGAAGGTGACCCGCGACGACACGTGCGCGTCGGTCACGATCAAGGCGCTCGGCGTGCGCTCGGCGTCGCTCGTCATCGAGGGAGGAAGCGTCCCCGGGATCCTCGTGTTCCCCGACGAAGCGAGCGCGATGGAGTATCGCCAGATGGATCTCGACGATGGCGGACTCGACGACGATGACATCGTCGTTCCGCCGCACATCGCGGTGATGCTCATCCGCGGCGGCGACATCGAGCCGGAGCGCCGCAAGGAGATCGCCAAGCACGGCTGGACGGTCGCGGGCCCCGCGGCATACCCCGAGATCAACGCGTTCGACGAGGACGGCATGCCGCGCCCCGCGAGCGTTCGAGAGCTCGCGATGATGGAGGCGATCGCGCAGTGCCTCGTCGCGCTGATCGAGACGAAGCCGGACACCTTCCGCGCGATCGCCGACGGCGAATCCTTCGAGGTGACCCTCGAGGCGGAGACCTCCCGTGGCCGCGTGAGCGTCGAGCTCGGAACGCCGCGCCGCGTCCACGATGACGGTTTCCTTGGAGATGAAGAAGGCGATGCGGACGAGGAAGACGAGGAAGCAGAGGTCGCCGTCGCGGAGAACCTGATCCGTCAATTCCGTCGGGCCCCCGAAGGCGCGCGGCTGAACCCGTACCACGACTGGCCGCGGCTCCTCCTCGACCACGCGCGGATGTTCTTCCGGGTACGCCCGGAGGACCTCACTCCAGTGATCGTCGAGGAGGTGGTGTTCTCGTCGTTCCCGGAGAAGGTGAGCTGTCCGCCGGAGGTCGCAGCGTCGATGGTCGGCGAGCTGCGCGCGTTCTTCGCGTACCTGGAGCGAGGAGATCGCTTCGCCGAGGCCGCTGCCTGCGCGCGTCTGTTCGGCGAGGACGCCGAGAAGAAGCTCCGCGACAGGCTCGCCGACCCTCGAGCGTTCGGCATGGCGAAGACGATGATCATGGCGGGGATCGAAGCCGGGTTCGACGTCTCGACGGAGGAGGGGATGGCGGCCTGGCTCGGCACGGCCGCGGAGACGCTCTTCCCCGGTGATCCGTCGTTCGACGATCGCGGCAGCCGAGGCGCTCCGGCGCCCCTGCGTCTCGTGAGCTCGAGCCGTACTTCGCCCGCGTCGCGTGCTGCGAAGCCGAAGAAGAAGAAGGAAAGCCGTGCGAAGCGGAGCACGCCGAAGGGCGCGCGCTCTCGCCGCAAGAAGTAGCAAGACTACTTGCGCAACAGATGGATCGGCACGAGCACGAGGCCCGGGCCGCCCTTCGGCGGCGGGAAGCTCGCGTGTCGGAGCACGCCGGCAGCGCAGTCGGCGACCTTCGGCGCGAGCACGCCCGACGGCGCACTCGCGACGGTGCAGTGCGTGCGCCCGTCGATGCCGACGCGTGCGCCGACCATCATCGTCCGGACACCCGAGCTTCGATCGATCTCGCGCGCGCAGACTTGCAGCTCGGGCAAGAGTGTCTCGAGCGTCTCGAACGCGTCGGGCATGCGATAGGTCTCGACGCTCTCGAGCAGCAGGCCCTCCGAGGTGCTCGATCCGAGCTGCACCTTTCCTCCGCGGACGGCGACGGGCATCGAGATGCTCCACGGCCCACCGCCTTCGAACGTCTGCTCGGCGAACCGCGACGACATGCAGTCCTCGACCTCCTGGGTCAGACCTGAGTCCTCGGTCGGGATGACGCACGTCGTCCTCCCCGACGCGTCGATCGACGCGTTCAGCGTCAGCTTGCCGTCGAGCATCGTCGGCGTGGATCGCTTTCCGTTCTCGTAACAGCGCACGAGCTCGGGCTCGAGGCGCGCGAACACAGTCTTCACGTCCGGTCGCGATGCCGGCGACGAAGCTGTCGACACCGCTCCAGAAGCGCCCGAGGTCGGCACCTTCGCGGACTGCGTCGGTGACGCCTGCGAGTCCGCACCATCCATCACGCCCGGGCCCGGATCGACCGGCTTGGGTGAGCTGCTCGTGCCTGCACAAGCCACCAGCCCGAGGAACGCAACACACTTCGAACGACGCACGCCGCCATCCTACGCTCCCCGCTCGTTAGCGCGCGCGAGCAAAGAGATCGCGCGCAACGCTCGAGCTCACGCGCCGCTGCGATGCTGAGCGGCCACGACGAAGTCCGTGACGATGGACGACGGGACCGTTGTGTCGAAGCTCGCCGCCGGCGCCGAGCGGTACTTGCGCTGACGCAAGTGGATCCGCGCGGCCACGTGCTGGCGGCCGAAGACCTGCTCCGCGTAATGCCGGTTGTGCGCGCGGCACCTCACTCGGAGGTTTGCTGCGTCGTCGGTCCCGCCGAGCGCCTTCGGGTGAACGTGATCGAGCTCGAGGAACCCGCTGGCCGGACACCGGTTCCCCTCCGCGTCCACGTACGAGCACCGTTCGCCATCGCGCTCGAAGACCTGCCGTCGCACTTCTCTCGGGATGTGCCGGCGCCGCTTCACCGATGCCTCGTCGCGCAGCATCGCGCGAGTCCCGTGCGCGGGTGGCGCGCCCTCGTTCGTCGTCGCCTCTGCGTCTGCGCGAACGGCCGAGTCGACCGCGGCCGTGGTTACCTCGGCAAGCTTCATCCCACATCGATGAATACGCGTACTCCCGATCGAGCCTACGAGCATCGACCTCTCCGAGATACTCGAGGAGCCGCGCCTGCCAGATGTGTCCTTTGCCGACGTGCGTGCTCAATCGAGCGAGCAACTCGTCGTTCGTGAGGTCCCCCAGCTTGTGCATGAATCGCTTCTAGCACGCAGATCTCGGGCTCGCGGAACAGGCTCGCCCACGAACGAACGACGACCAGATCACCTCGCGAGACCTCCGGCACGCGAGTGCGAAGCAGCGGGCTGCTGACCGCCCACACGCATGGCTCTCTCGACGAGTCGTCTTCTGGAGGCGGCTCGTGCGGTCAAAGTCGTCAAGTGCGAAATGGCAAATATGCATCGATGGAATAGATTCTTCGTGCCCACTGCCATGACATCGGCTCGACGAGGCGAGATGCGGATGGCAGCGGAGCCCCACGCCTTTTCGAAGCGAACGCGCCGGCGGCGACGAAACGAGCGGCTGGCGCACGATTGCCTCGAGACCATCAATCTGTCTCGAGCTGCAATCGATGTGACAGCCGCTCGTCCGGATCGACGCGACGGGCGACGACGTCTGCTTCCGTCTGCAGGTAGCAAGCATCATCGCATTGGTTCGCCGAGGCGTAACCAGGCCACGCACGCGCGCGGGTCCTTGACGATAGCCGACATGACAGGGCCACCGACGGCCGCTGCGCGGCCGAGCACGGGGGCGTCAGATGCACGCCCTCCCTAACTGCAAATTCGAGCAGTCGGAGCTGCAGCGGTCATCCTGCGAGCCAACGTCGATCGACCGCAGCGAATCGCCATCTTCGATACACGCTGCTCATCCCGCAAACGAGCGAGAAGGTCGTCACAGGCGACACGGACGAACTCGCGCGAGTAGACGCACGTCCGCGACGCGCGGCGAACCACATTCCCGTGTACCGCTGACGTCAATGCGCCTCGCCTGAAGTACGGCGGGAGCAGCCGGGCTGCCGCTTGGATCGGCGTCATCCACGCGCGTGACGGCTGGGCGTTCGGCCGAGACGCCGCGCTCCGCGACGAATCGAGCGCGAGCTCGCATCGAACCAGCGGCACGTCTCTCGCAGCGTGGGCTCGCGGCGGGGACCCGCCCGAACGTCCACCCTGACAGCGACGCAGCGACACGCAGCGCGTCCGTTCGCGAGGAATCCCATGGCCGAGAGCCAAGAGCACCTGAAAGACCTTCTCGAGTGGTTCGACACCGCGATGTTCATCACGCACCACGGCGAGCGCCAGCATGCGCGGCCGATGACGATCGCGGCCGTCGAAGGCGCCAATACGCTGTGGTTCGCCACCTCGCAGGACGCACCGAAGTCGGACGAGATTCGGAGCGACGCACGGGCGTCGGTGACGATGCAGTCGCCGAAACGCTACGTCGCGCTCAGCGGTGTCGCGACCCTCGTCGAAGACCGCGCGAAGATTCATCAGCTCTGGAAGCCGACGTGGAAGGCGTGGTTCCCGAACGGGAAGGACGACCCGAAGCTCGTGCTCATCCGCCTCACGGTCACGGACGCCGAGTTCTGGGACAACGCCGGGGCGAAGGGCATCCGTTATGCGTTCGAGGTCGCGAAGGCGATGGTCAAAGGCGAGCAGCCCGCGTCCGTCGCCGCTCAGCACGCCCGGGTCCAGGCCGGCGACGGTGGCGAGCCCGTCTCGCAGCGCCACTGATCGTCCTCGCGTGGCGACGGCAGTGACAACTCGCGCGGGATCGGACCCGCGATTGTCATTCTGGCGCGGCGGCGCTGGCGTCGACACGAGGAATCGATGCGTTCCGGCGCGTCTTGTCGGGGTATGGCCGTTGCAGTCGCGCTCGCGTGATGATCTCCGCGACAAACGACTCCGCGCCCGACCCGGAACGACGTGACGACAGCTACTGGCGACGACTGCTCTATCGCTGGTTCGTCGAGTACAACCCGCTCTACGTGCTCAGCGCATCGCTCGTCCTGGGCGGGATGATCCTGCTCTCGCGCGGGCTCGCGCAGACCGACAGCCTTCGCGGCGAGCTTGGCGTCGCCGCCATCGCAGAGATCTATGCGCTCGCGCTGATCGGCGGGGCGGCGCTCCTGACGCGCATCGGTCAGCGACGGCCGGCAGTGATGCTCGCGCTGCTCGCCGTGCTCTACCAATGGGATCTCATGCTGCACACCGAGACGTGCACGTATCTCGGTGCCGTCGGCGTGTTTGCCGCGGGCACGTGGATGGCGCTGTTCATCGCGAAGCTGCATGCGCTCGCGTGGGCGATGAAGATCCGCCTCTCCCGCTCGGCGTCCGCAACCGCGACCTTCGGCGCGCTCGGCCTCGCTCTGTTGCCATTCGTCGTTCCGACCCTCGGACCGCGCGGCGGCTCCGCGCTCGTCGCGCTCTGGGCTTCGGGGCTCGTGCTGCTTCATCGCGTCCGGGAAGGGAAGAGCCTGACGAGCCTCGTGCCGCTCGACGCATGGGGCCAGACCGTCCTCCGCCGCGTCGTCCGGGCGATGTCGATCCTCTCTGCGCTGCTCATCGTCCTCCACGTGCTCTTCTGGTCGACGGAGCACCTGATCGATCTACGAACGTTCCTTTGCATCGCGCCTCTCCTGGCGACGCGATGGATCCGCAGCGAGGCGCGGGTCTGGGGCGTGACCGTGGCGATGCTCGTCTTCGTCGGCCTGACGCTCCCGACTGCGTTCGCAAGCACCGCGCTCGTCGCAGCGATCGCGCTCGCCGCGAGAGCCGTCCTCGCCGCGCGCTCGCCCGAGGCGGCCGCCGAGAGGCGGCAGGAGGCACCGGGAGGCCCGTACCGCATCGTCGGCGGGGATCCTGCGCTCGCTTCGCTGCCGGTAGAGGAGGTCGTCGATGCGGACACGGTCGTCCCCGGCGGCCGCGCGGCGATGCTCCGGCTCGCGACCGGCGCGACGTTCGCTCTCTATCTGTCGATCTGGACATCGGGATGGTCGCAAGGACCCTGGCCCGCCCACGTGCTGCCGCTCGACGTCGTCCTCGCGCTGCTCGTGTCGATCGTCGGCGTGTGGAGGCTCCGCGCGCGCCTTCCGCTCGCGCCGCTCGCGGCCGCCGGCGTGCACCTCGTCGTGCAAGCGCGGCTCGTCCCCGCTCCGCGATCTCTCCTCGAATGGGGAGGCGCGTTGGTCGGGATCGGCTTCGTGCTCCTGATCGCATCTTTGGCCACGAGCTACTGGCTTCGCTCGACGTCGCGCGGCTCCTCCCAGACGTGAACGCCCGGGGCAGCCTCGTCACTAGCTCTTCCGCTTCGTCGATGCCGCGAGATCCAGCATCCGCGCCTCTCCGGCGAGGTAGTGCGTGCTGACCGGCTGGACCACGCTTCGAAGCTGCACGGTGACCTGCTGGATCTCGAGCGTTGCGGCAAGCGCGGTCTGCAGGTCGTCGCGCGTCTCCGCATCGTCTGGAGGACAGCGCTTCAACAGTCTTCGGAGGCGGAGCTGCAGCACCGTGAGCGGGTTGTTGATCTCGTGGCTCACCGTTGCCGCGGCCTCGAGCACGGTTTCGAGGCGCACCGCTCGGACGCGCTCCTCCTCGAGCGCCTCGGACATCGCGAGCCGCTCCTCGAGCGCCTTCGCGTGAGCTGCGAGCTGTTCGCGTTGCTCTTGTCGCTCGTACTCGAGCACGAGGAGCCGCGCGAGCACCGTGAGCGTCTGGCGATGCGCTTCCGTCGTCTCACGCAGATCCTGGTCGGTCGCGGCGAGCGTCCCCCAGATCGTCCCGTCGCTGCGCGTCAGCGGAACGCCGACGTACGTGCGCAACGCGAGCTTCGTGCGGCCCGGGAGCGAACGGAGCGCGGGATGCGCATCGAGGTCGTATTCCTGGATCGGCGTGGCCGACCGGACGACGATGTCGCAAGGCATCTCCTCCGCGGAGAAGACGAGGCCGCTCCGGATGCCGGCCCCTGCCAGGTCGAGCGCATCGACGACCGTGACCGTGTTCGTCTCGCGATCGAGACGCGTGACGACGCAGATGCGAAGCCCGACGAGCTCGTGAATCAAACCAAGGATCGCGCGTGCGGCATCACCGGCGTTGGTGGATCCGCGCAAGGCGACCGCTGAAAGAGCCCTGACCGGATCGGAGCTGCGCGATCGCGGAGCATCGTCCGAAGCCGTCGGCATCATCCTTCCCCCCTGACGTGTCCCGGGCTCGGGTGCCCAGGACGCCGCTGTATCTGACACACATTCGCGGACGCGTCACTCGAAAGGGTGTTGTGCAGTGCAGTCGTCCTCCGATCCGACGACGCCGCGTGATCCGATTAAAAAATGAAAAACGTCTGGATCTTGGACCATAAGTCGACGGTTGTCGCATCGATGCACATATATTTGTCGGATTTGACGTTCTCGTCCGCGGCGGAGCGCCCCTCGCGGATGCCCCCGAGCGTTCGGTCGGCGGCGGCCGAACGAGCGTTCCACCTCCGGCCTTCGCGCGGGCTGAAGGCCTCGCACGATCGCGCGGCATCCTGCGCGCGTCGCGCATTCGAGGCCTCTCGACCTCTCCTTGTGGATCGGGGTGATGCAGCTCGGCCTCGGCCGATCGCGACGACGAAAGGCAGGCGTGCGCGGGACTTGCCTTGATCCACCTCGACGTGGCTCGATGCTCGCGTCGTGACGGCGAACGGAGGGGACAACCGCGTGGACGAGCCGGCCGAGGACGCGATCGGACCGCATCGCATCGTCCGCTGCCTCGCCGTCACGTCGACGTGCGAGATCGATCTCGCCGTCACGCTCGGCCCTTTCGGCTTCGAGCGTGACGTCGTGCTCAAGCGGATCCTCGCAGGCCTCGACCGCGAAGAGGCCGTACGTGCAGCGGAACGCCTGCTGCGCGAGGCGGCGGTCCTCGCGCGGCTGTCGGATCCCGCTATCGTCAAGCTCTACGAGCTCACGGAGCACGAGGGATCACCGGTGCTCGTTCTCGAGCACGTCGACGGACCTTCGCTCGCGACGTTGCTCGACACGCTCGAGTCCGCCGGTGCTCCGCTCGATGATGCTTGCTCGCTCTACGTCGGATACCGCGTCTTCTCTGCGCTCGCCGCCGCCCATCGCGCGTGCGACCCGATGACGGGAGCGCCGGCTCCGGTCGTGCACGGTGACATCGCGCCATCGAACGTCCTCGTACCGTGGGACGGGCACGTGAAGCTCGCCGACTTCGATCTCTCGAGCGGGAAGGGGATCGGGACGCCAGGCTTCGCAGCGCCGGAGCGCCTTCGTGGAGGAGCGGCGTCGACGCGCTCGGACGTCTTCTCTGCGTGTCTGCTGCTACGCGAGCTCTTGCTCCGCGCAGGCGGGGCGGCGCCGACCGAAACACCGCTCACGGAGGCGCGGCCGGGGCTGCATCCGGCGCTCCTCGATGTCCTCGAGCACGGGCTGTCGCTCGATCATCGCGGTCGGACGGTCAGCGCCGGTGAGATCGCCGCTCGGCTGCGTGATCTCGTCGATGTCGAGTCCGCGCGAGAGCGGCTCGTCCGACACATGATCGCGTTCATCGGGCGACCTTCTGCCCGCGAGCGGGTAGAAGCGCACTTTCAGGCGCCGCGCCCTCCGGCGCCACGCCCTTCGACGCCGTGCCCTTCGGCGCCGCGCGACGCGGCCGACATGGCCGACGTCGACGCGTCCGTCCCGCGCGAGAGTCCGGAGCCGCTGTCCAGCTTCCGACCCACCGCCATCAGTGTTCCGCCGTCGCTTGCTTCGCTTCGCACCGTGAAGACCGCGCGCCGTCGAAGGCAGCGGATGATGCGGATCGGGGCGGTGCTCGCAGGCGCGGCGCTCGGCGTGGCTTGTGCGCTCGTGGTCGTCTGGCGGACGAGTGGGCTCGAGATGCTCTCGGAGGGGGACGTGCCCGCGGCGATGCCGTCCGAGAGCGCGGTCGCGCCGGCGTTCGCGATTCCAGCCGTTCCGAGCGCGAACGTCACGACGGCGGAGTCGACCGAGGACGGAACCGAAGTCGCTCCTGATGGACAGCGCGCCGGGGGCGCCGGCGCGACCGGCCGGATCCTCGTCGAGGCCGGCGAGCATCGCATCTTCATCGATGGCAAATCCGCCGGTCACGGCGGCGCGCCGATCGTCGTGCCGTGCGGGCGCCGCGTCGTGCGGATCGGCAGCGTTGGAGCGTCGCGGACGATCGACGTGCCGTGCGGAGGCGACGTCAACCTCGGTCGCTGAGCGCGCGGCCGGCGCGTGTCGCCGCGCGCTTCGTGAGCTCGAGTACCCCGTCCGCGAGACGACCACGGCGGAGCAGCGCGAGGTCGAGCGCGTAGTTCTGATGGAGCTTCCAGGGCGCGCGGGAGCCTTGCTTCGGGATCCGGTCGAGCGCACGGCGGACGTAGCCCGACGAGAAGTCGATGATCGGCTCTTCCTCGAGCGACGGATCGTTCCTGCGCGGGGCGGCGATCTCGTAGCCTTGCGCATCCATGTGCGCGAGCAAGCGGCACACGTACTGGCTCGTGAGATCGCACTTCAACGTCCACGAAGCGTTCGTGTACCCGATCGCGAACGCGAGGTTCGGCACGTCGCTCAGCATGAGGCCCTTGTAGACCATGCACTCCGACGGCTCGACGGTCTTGCCGTCGACCTCGACGCGCATTCCTCCGAGGAACTTCAGCTCGAGCCCCGTCGCGGTGACGACGAGGTCGGCCTCGAGCTCGTCACCCGAACGGAGGCGGATCCCGTTCTCGGTGAACGTCTCGATGTGATCCGTGACGACGGACGCGTTGCCCTTCTTCAAGGCGGCGAACAGATCGCCGTCCGGCACGAGGCAGAGGCGCTGGTCCCACGGGTTGTAGCTCGGCGTGAAGTGCGCTCGGGCGTCGACCGCGCCGCCGATGCTCTTCTTCATCTGCCGGACGAGGAGCCGCTTCGCGACCGCGGGCGCCTTCCGGCAGAAGTTGTAGAAGCCCATGCTGACGAGCACGTTCTTCCAGCGCATCACGCTGTACGCGGCGTTCGTCGACAGGCGTCCGCGCATCCACTCGGCGATGGGATCCCTCTCCGGCATCGAGACGATGTACGTCGGCGATCGCTGGAGCATCGTCACGTGCGCGGCGCGCTTCGCGAGCTCGGGGACGAGCGTGACGGCGGTGGCGCCGCTGCCGATGACGACGACGCGCTTGCCCTCGTACTCGACGTCGGGCGTCCACTTCTGCGGATGCACGATGCGTCCGCGGAAGCGCTCGCGGCCCGGGAATTCGGGCGTGTAGCCCTTGTCGTAGTCGTAGTAGCCCGCGCAGATGAAGAGGAACCGAGCCGTGTAGCGGACGAGCGCGCCGCTTGCCGTGTCTCGCGTCTCGATCGTCCAGCGTGCCTCGTCGCTCGACCAGTACGCGCGCTCGACGCGACGACGGTAGTGGATGTGGCGATCGATGCCGTACGCGGCGGCGGTCTCGCGGATGTATTCGAGGATCGCCGGCCCGTCGGCGATCGCCTTCGGATTCGTCCACGGTCGGAACGAATAGCCGAGCGTGTACATGTCCGAGTCCGAGCGGATGCCCGGATAACGGAACAGGTCCCACGTCCCGCCGAGTTGCTCGCGCGCCTCGAGGATCGCGTACGACTTCCCGGGCAAGTTGGCTTGCAGGTGGTAGGCGGCCCCGATGCCGGAGAGCCCGGCACCTACGATCACGACGTCCAGCGCTTCGGCGTCCATCCGTGTCTCCACGGGCGTTGTACCGCGGAAACGCCCGCCGCGCTCGCGGAGATGGGACGCAGCCGTCGAACCGCGGAGGGTCGAGGTCGCGCGAGGCTTCAGCTGTCGTCGCTGCGACCGCGGCCGAAGACCTTCGAATCGGGCGGGACCGAAGCGGTGAGCCAGACGTTGCCGCCGATGATCGAGCGGGCGCCGATCACGGTGTCGCCGCCGAGGATCGTCGCGCCCGCGTAGATGGTCACGCCGTCTTCGATCGTCGGGTGGCGCTTCTTCTTCACCTCGGTCCGGTGAGGAACGCTGAGCGCGCCGAGCGTTACGCCTTGATACAGCTTCACGTCGTTGCCGATCTCGGTCGTCTCGCCGATGACGACGCCGGTGCCGTGATCGATGAAGAAGCGCTCGCCGATCGTCGCTCCCGGGCTGATGTCGATGCCGGTACGCGAATGCGCGTGCTCCGTGATGATGCGCGGGATCATCGGGACCCCGGCGCGGTGGAGGCGGTTGGCGATGCGATAGGCGACGATCGCCTCGATCGAAGGATACGAGAAGACGACCTCCTCGATGTTCTTCGCCGCGGGATCGCCGTCGTATGCAGAGCGCACGTCGGCGTCGATGAGCCGCCGGAGGTCGGGGATGTCCGCGAAGAGCTCGAGGACGACCTTCTCGCCGGAGCCCGTCGGCAGCCGGCACGAGGTGCGGCCCATCCGATGGTCGTACGTGAGGGCGCGCTCGATCTGATCCACGAGCAGGTGGTGCGCCGCGTAGAGGTGCTCGGCGATCGCCTGCCTGAGGTTGTCCCTCGTGAGCGCGCGCATGGCGTAGAAGCCGACCAGGATCGACGATTTGACCTGCTCGACCGCTTCGATCACGGCACGCTTGTTCGGAAGGGCAGCGCTCTCGAGGTTGTCGATCTCGAGCTTGCCGCCATAGCTCGCCACCACCCCGTCGATCGCTGCCTCGAGCTCGCGAAAGCGCTTCGGCTCCGTTGCCATGGTGTAGGGTACATCCCACAATGCGAAGGTTCACGCACGCATGAAGATCGCCGATCTCGTAGGCAACACCCCGATGGTCGAGCTCGTCAGCGGTGTGGACCGTCCCGGCATCCGCCTGTTCGCGAAGCTCGAGGGCAACAACCCCGGCGGCAGCGTGAAGGATCGCGCCGCGCGCTCGATGATCCTCGGCGCAGAGGCGCGCGGCGAGCTGCGGCCCGGCATGCGCCTCATCGAGCCGACGAGCGGCAACACGGGCATCGCCCTCGCCATGATCGCCACGACCCGCGGTTATCCCATCGAGCTCGTGATGCCGGAGAACGCCACGGCGGAGCGCGTCCAGACGATGCGCGCGTTCGGCGCGGAGGTGATCCTGACGCCCGCGGCGGGCGGGATGGAGGCCACGATCGACTACGCGCGAGCGAAGGTCGCGAAGGGCGGGTACGTGATGCTCGACCAGTTCGCCAACGCGGACAACTGGCGCGCGCACTACACGACGACGGCGCCCGAGATCTGGCGCGGAACGAACGGGAAGATCACGCACTTCGTCAGCGCGATGGGGACGACGGGCACGATCATGGGCTGCTCGCGGTTCTTCAAGGAGCAGGACCCCGCGATCACGATCATCGGTTGCCAGCCGTCGCCCGGAACGAGCATCCCCGGTATCCGCCGCTGGCCGCCGGAGTACCTGCCGAAGATCTACGACGCGAGCCGCGTCGATCGGATCGTCGACGTCAGCCCGGACGACGCCGAGCGCACCGCACGTGCCCTTGCGCGCGAAGAAGGCGTGTTCGGCGGCGCCAGCTCCGGCGGCGCCGTGTGGGCCGCGCGAGTCGTCTGCCGCGATCTCGCGGCCGAGGGCCGAGACGGGCTCGTCGTCTGCATCGTCTGCGATCGCGGCGATCGTTACGTCTCCTCGCCGCTCTTCCGCCCCGCACTGGACGAGGCGAACGGAGCGACGAAGTGAAGGTCACGCTCGAGCGGATCGGCCATGCAGCGTTCGAGGCGACGGCCGGATCGGGCGGCAAGCTCGTGGTCGACGGCTCGCCGGAGATCGGCGGCGAGGGACGCGGGATGCGCCCGATGGAGCTGCTCCTCTCGTCGGTCGCGAGCTGCAGCGCGATGGATGTCGTCCACATCCTCGTGAACAAGCAGAAGGAGCCCCTCGAGCATCTTCGCATCGAGATCGAGGGCGAGCGACCCGACACGACGCCGGCGCCGTTCACGCGCATGAAGCTGGTCTTCATCGCGAGAGGCAACGTGGACGAATCGAAGCTGCGTCGCGCCGTCTCGCTCGCCGTCGAGAAGTACTGCTCGGCGCGCGCGACCCTCGGCGACGTCGAGGTGACGTGGGAAGCGCGGCTCGAGCGCTGAAGGCTCACTCCTTCGGGAACATGCTCCGATAGGGCTCGGCCTCCGCAAGCACGCGGGCGAACGAGGGCCGCGCCATCAGGCGCGCGAGATACGCGGCGGCGTTCGGGTGAGCGTCCCCGAGCGGCGCGACGAGGTTCGCGTAGTAGAGCGCAGGTGCCGCAGAGCAGTCCGCCATCGTGAAGTCGTCGCCGACGGCCCAGGTCCTTCCGCTCATCTCGCGTTCGATGACGGCGTACGTAGTCGAGATCAGGGAACGTGCTTGCTCGACGCCCTGCGGGTCCTTTGCTCCCTCCGGGCGAAGGCGATCGCCGACGATCTTCTGCATCGGATCGCTCACGTACAAGTCGAAGAGGCGATCGCGGAGGCGCACTTGCCAGGCGAGCTCCGGGGCCGAGGGCACGAGCGACGCGCACGCTGGATAGTGCGTCGCGAGGTACTCGATGATGATCGTCGCCTCGGGGACCGTCCGGCCGCGCGCCTCGTCGCGCAGCACCGGCATCTTGCCGAGCGGCCACAGCGTTCGGAAGCGCTGGCGGACCGTCTCGTCGAGGAGATCGAGCACGTGCCGCTCGAATGAGATGTCTCCCTCGTACAGCGCGACGAGGGCTTTCCAACAGAACGACGACAGCGGATGGAAGAGTAGCGTCAAGGACATGAGAAGACCTCCTGGGGGGGCGCCCGACCGATGCGTTCAGCAGCCGGTGAGCCAGTAGCGGTATCCGTTCACACGGAACGGGACGTCGAGCTCGCGGCAGACCTCTGCGATCAGATCCGCGTTGAAGAAGTAGTTCTGCAGGCGAGCGATGCGATCTCCGTCGAGCTGCACACGGTTGACGGCGCGCACCGCTTCACCATCCTCGTGCGCGTACCAGAGAAGCGCGATCGCCTCACCGCGGTGGCTCCGGATCTCGCAGCGCGGAGACGACGGAAGGACGCCCTGGACGAAGCGCTCCTCGATCCCGCCGCGCGTTGCTGCGTTCGCGAGCCGTTCGCTCCCGAACAGCATTCCGTAGAGGACGGTCCGGCGGGCCGCCTCGGGCCCGTATTCCGTCGTGACGCCGACGACCTCGACGGACACGTTGTCGAGGAGCAGCGTCGTGAGTCGATCGAGGTCGCGTGCGTTGAACGCATCGCAGAATGCGTCGAGCACCGCGGGCGTCGTCACGCGGACATCGGCAGGCTCGGGATCGACGAGCTTCTCGCGTCCGCGATGGAGCGCGGCCTTGACTGCGCCGGTCGTCGTCGAGAGTGTCTCGGCGATCTCTTCGAGGGTGAAGTCGAAGACGTCCTTCAGCACGACGGCTGCCCGCTCTTGCGGCGAGAGGCGGGCGATCAACGTGCCCGCGGCCTCGCGGGTCACACGCGGCTCATGCCCGACGGGGGCCGGGTCGTCGCTGCGCGAAGCGGCCGTCGGCTGCTCGCGGCGCTGGCGCGTGCGATCGATCCAGAGGTTCGAGGCGACACGGAACAGCCATGCGCGCGGGTTCGGCGGCGCATCGTTCATGCACCCGAGCGTCACGAACGCACGCGCGAGCGCGTCCTGAGCGAGGTCCTCGGCGTCCCAAGGGCTCTTCGTCAGGTACCGACAGTAACGGAAGAGCTCCGGGCGCAGCGGTTCGTAGAGATCGAGGAATCGGTGCCACGACCCCTTCACGGTGCCGGACAGCTCGCCCAGAGGCTCTCGAGGCGGGGTGCTCATGAAGGGGAAACGAGGGAGGCGGCCGAAAGGATACTCCGGTCCGTCGATTTCTACCGCGGGCGGTGCACCAGCCTCGATCGACGGCGGTT
Source organism: Pseudomonadota bacterium (assembly GCA_023402175.1). GTDB lineage: Bacteria > Myxococcota_A > Polyangia > Polyangiales > Polyangiaceae > Labilithrix. The sequence continues at coordinate 47,641 of JAEXCN010000352.1, forward strand.
TTTACGCGGCGCGCCCTAGAACACGAGCTCGCCGCCGCCCGCGACCTGGACGAAGGTGTCCTTGTCGCGATTGTCGGCGAGGTGCGTCGCGCCCGTGCCGAAGAGGAGCGACCCGCGCACCGTTCCCGCTTCGGGCTGCGACCAGCCGAGGGGGATGCGGAACCCGGTGACGATCGTGGCGATCCACGTCGTTCGCGGCCGGTCGATGCGCGACCCATCCTGCTCCTGGCTCGTGTCGATCGCTCTCGGCGAGATCGGCTGGCTCATCCCGAATCGCGTCGCGATGAAGGGAACGAAGTAGCGGTTCTCCCAAGCGACGATCGGCCCTGCTTCCGGGCTGACGAATGCTCCGGCCGCAGAGAAGCCCCCGCCGAAGCCGCCGGCGATCGCTAGCGGCTTGGCCAGGCGGACCTTCGCGCCGGCCCGGACCGCGTGGATGGTCGTCGACGTAGGCGTCGGCACATCGGGGTGCACGTCGAGGTGCATCGCCGAGACCTCCGCGGCGACGTCGACGTCGTCGGCGATCCCGTGCCGGACCCGGAGTGTACCCGAGAGGACGTCAGGCCCGAAGAGCCGCCCGTGTGTTCCCCCTTCGGCCTGGATGCCGGTGTCTCCCCGGGGAAGCGTCGCGGCCGATTCGAGCGGCAGCGGACGCGCGGGAGGGGAGAAGAGCGTGCTGTTGCATCCTGCAAGTAACGGCACCATGAGGCCCGCGAAGGAAGCAGAAAGAAGGAAGCGCGGGCGCATCGCAGGAAGATCCGAGCAACGTGCATTCCACACGAATGTCGGCGCCGTTTCACTGGTTCGACCTGTGGACCTCTGATCGGCGTGTCAGGCCGTGAAGCAAGCGCCGTGCGCCCTGGGCACACCCTACGTTGCGGGGGACGCTGGGTTGCAGCGGCGCTGGGGCGAACGACCGCGTGCGGGCACGCGGATAGCCGGGTTATCGTGCCCGGGTGGATCTCGTCAGCATCGCTACGTTCCCCGATCTCCCCGAAGCCGAGCTCGCCAAGGAGCGCCTCGAGAACGAAGGCATCAAGGCGTTCGTGCTCCACGGGAACACTGCGGGCGTCATGCCCTTCCTGAGCAGCGGGGAGGGAGGCATCCACGTCCAGGTCGCCAGCACCGACGTCGCTCGCGCGCGCGAGATCCTCGGCGCGGGCGTCTAGCGCGCTACTCGTCGAACGCGTCGTCGCTCATTCAGCGCACTCCATGTCACGCTTCGATTCGCGTCGTCAACGGAGCTGCGCGATGAAGCCGAGACGCGGCTCGATGAACCACGACGGACGTTCGACCAGACCGCTCGGCGTCACGTAGGAGAAGGACGGCGGGCGCGAGAGGACCTCGGCCCCGACGCCGAAGCCGAGTCGGACCGGAGACGTTCGCGACGGCTTCCACGAGAGGCGGAGCTCGAGCGACCCTGCCGCCGAGATGCGCGTCGCGGAAGGCGCCGGCGCGAAGCTTCCGTCGCGGGCATAGGCTGCTCGCCGGAAGAGCACCGCTCCTGCGCCGAGGAGCGCATCGAGATCGACGGAGTCCGCATGGGCGATCGTTCGGCCGGCGAACAATTGCGCGCTATGGCGATGCACCTCGAGCGAGGCGAGGTCGTCGTGCGAACGACTCGGAAGGCCGAGCGAGCCGCGCGCACGCAGCGTCCAGTCTCCATGTCCGAGACCGGCCTCGAGGATGCCGGCTCTGGCGCCGAGAGGGCTTCGTCCGTCGATCGTCACCTGCCAACCCGCGCCGATGAACGGAAGCCAACGGGTTGCGGCTTCGTCACGTGAGGGGCTTGCGCGTAGGCTTCGGCGCGGCGTCGCGCGCGGCGCGGGCGGCTCCGGGGCGGGCTCGCGGCTCTCCGTGGCCGTCTGCTCCTCGACCTCGGGGCGCGTCAGCTCTTCGTTCGGTACGCCCAGCGTGACGCCGGACTCGAATGCGAGGAGCGCATTCCGCACGACGAGCGACGCGGCCTCGAGCATGGCCGACGTGGAGCGGGCAATCACGTCGCTCGCGGTCTCCGCGACGGGCCGCACGAGGACGCGCTCGCGCGCGGGGACCGCGATGAAGACGATCGGCCCTGCGTCCGGTCGATGCTCGAACCAGACGACCATCGCCGCGTCCATGCGCGTCGCGAGCGCATGCGCCCGAGCAAGACGCGCCGTCATCGACGGCTCGAGCGCGGGATCGGAGGCACGCTCGACCTTCGCCGGCAGATCGCTCACCTGGCCGACGGTTCGCTCGTAGAGCGCTTCGTCGAGCGGAACGATCGTGCGGACGACCACGCGGACGCCAGCGCCCTCGGCGCGAGCCGAGCGCGACGCAAAAAGCGGGAGCAGCAGCGCGAGCACCACCGCGAACCGGCGCGGGCGTGCTGCGCGCGACCCTGTCATCGCGCCGCGATCATCTCATGTGCTTTGCAGCGGGTGCAACGCCGTCGCGGTCGACGAGCGGGGATACGCGTGGCACGCCAGCCAGGCTGGAGCTTGCGAGCCGCGTAGCAGCGGACCTCGCGAGCTCGTCAGTTGACGACGGGGACGCGGACCTCGTTGAGCGGCTTGGCCGACATTCCCGCGACGTAGCCGTAGCTGGCGTAGTCGTCGAAGCCCCAGACCGTGAGCCCGAACGGAGCGTCGCTCCAGGCGCGATGCGCGCCGTTCGCGCAGTCACCGACCGGCTGCCCGCCGAACATGATGTCGATGCGCGCCATCTCGTAGTCGCTCGCGCCGACCTTCTGCCATCCCGTGACGGTGCCGAGGCAATCGAGGTTGACGTCCTTCGCGTTGGCGCCGGCCTTGCGCACGAAGACGAGGTTCGTGTTTCCGAACGTGGGATCGGTCAGGAAGACGTAGCTCGAGAGGTACTGCTCGAGCGGGACGACGTTGACGAACTCGGGGTCGCCGTGTCCAAGCGTGAAGTCGCCCGCGGTCGGGTGGTAGGGCGCCATGTTGCCTGCGGTCATGTAGCTCGCGACGTAGATCGGATGCGCCTTGTCCTGCGAGCGGACGACGAACGGGCCTGGTGCGAGGAACTCGATGGTCTGGCCGCGTCCGACGGTCTTCGGCGCGTCCGGGATGTCGGGGTCGTAGCGGAGCTCGGTGCCGTCGACGACGCCGACGATGCGCCACGGCACGATCTCGAGGTTCGTGTCGTTCGAGGAGCGCCGGTCGCGGTAGCGCGTCGCGACGTAGGCGTCGCCCATCAGGCCGATCGGCGGGAGCGCCTGGTGGAGCGAGTCGCACGCCTCCTTGCCGGCGGGGATGTCGGCGCACGAGTTGCCGCCGAGGACCGCGATGGGGCGATCCGACTCGACGAGCGTGCCGTTCACCTCGTCGCGCTGCGCGAACTGGAGGAACTCACCGCGTGCGAGCTTCGTCGTGTAGACGGCTCCCGCGGGCGCGTCCGGGAGGCTCGGACCGCCGCGAAGCGTCGCGGGCGGCAATAGGTTCACCGTCGTGTCGTCCTCGGCGGCGACGATCTGCATGTACGGGAAGAAGCTGCCGCTGATCATGCGCGGGCTCGCGGCGTAGCCGTCGACCGCGACATAGTTCTTGCCCCACGCGGACACGGGCAAGAGGAGTGACGCGCTCGGGAAGTACGTCGCGGCGCCGCCGTACGGATAGATGTCGTAGGTGATGACGGGCGCGGAGCTCTTCAGGTGGAAGGCCTTTCCGCGTCCGCCGTTCGAGACCCACGCTTCCTCGGTGATCGCGGCGCCGACGTCGGAAGGACAGTCGGTCCCCTCCCAGTCATGGTCGCTTGCGGGCTTGCGCCCGGAGAGGAACGCAATCGCGATCTCTCCGGGCGGCAGCTTCCCTTCGGGAAGGAGCTCATAGGCGATGTTCTTCCCTGACCCGCGCGGCCTGCGGATGTAGCTTGTCGAGAGCTTGCGGTCGTCACCCCAAGACAGCTCGAGCTCGATGGGAGCGTTCCACACGTTCGCGATCATCACCGCGTAGCACGAACCTTGCGAGAGGAAGACGTCGCTCGGGACGGTCGCGAAGTACTCGCACCCGATCGTGCTCTGCTGCGCGAGCGCGGCCTCGCATGCGGGGACGCAGGCGCCCTTCGAGCAGCCGAGCCCGGGTCCGCACGGCGTTGCCTTGCCTTCGCAGTCGACGACCGAGAGGAGATCGGGCGAGCACGTCTGCGGCGCGGTGCAGCTCGGCGGCTCGAACGTCGTCGGCGCAGGCGCGGCGTCCGGCGCGAAAGGCTGGCGGTTGTCGCTGCTCGTGCTGCAGCCGACCGCGAGCGCGGGCGCGAGCACGAACGGAGCGACGAAGAACATGACGCGGGGCCGGATCACGGCGTGAACCTCACGGGCGTGGGGGTTGGATGCAGAGCGAAGTCGCCGGTCCCGAGCTGACCGCGCGAGTTGAGGCCCCAGCAGTAGGCCGTGCCATTCACGAGCGCGGCGCACGCATGAAAGGCGCTCGTGACCACACGGGCCGGCGGGGCAGGGAGCCCTTCGACCTTCGCGGGGATCACCTGGACGGCATCGAAGTCGCCGGTCCCGAGCTGGCCGTAGTCGTTGCGTCCGAGGCAGCGGACGGTCTCGTCCGAGAGGACCGCACAGAACTGCGCGCTCGGGCCGATCGAGAGCCATCGAGCCTTGGCGCTCGTCGCGAACGGCACCGGCGTGGGCGTGACCGGGCCTCGCAGATTGACGAGCACGCCCCATCGGAACGCAGCGCCGCCGCTCGACGCCGTCGCCGCTTCGCCCCAGCCGGTGAGGAACGCAGCCTTCTCCGGATACGGCAGCGGATCCGGATCGGCGTAATCGAGTGCGACCTCGCGGCCGAGCGCGTTCGTCTTCTCCGTCGTTGGGCGGCTGCGGCGACCCCACGAGAGGAGCGTCCCGTCCGCGGTGAGGGCCACGATGGCCGTCCGTCCCGGCGCGATCGACACGATCTGGCGACCTCCGAGGTCGATCTTCGTCGGCGGCTGGAGAGCACCCCCGGCATCCCGCAGCGACGGGATCCTGTTGTCGTTGCCCCGGCCCCAGCACATCGCATCGCCGGCTTCGAGCGCTGCGCACGCGATGCCGTCGCCCATGAACGCCGCACGCGCCTTCGGGAGTCCGGCGATCGTGCGAGGTACGTCGGAGAACGTCGCGCCCGTGTCGTCCGGACCGAGCTGGCCTGCCTGGTTGTCGCCCCAGCAGAGGACTGCGCCGTCGTTCGTCGTCGCGCAATATCCGTTCGGGCCGCCGGACAGCTGCGTCACGTTCGAGAGATTCGCCACCGGCGCAGGCGTGCTGTCGACGTCGACATCGACCGGTCCGCGTCCGAGCTGACCGACGTCGTTCGTTCCCCAGCAGCGCACGGTGCCGTCCGCGAGAAGGGCGCACGTGGAGCGTTCGGCCGTCGCGAGCTCGACGACACACGGCGCGACGGCGCACTCGATCTTCGTCGGCGGGAGATCGACGACCTCGGCGTCGCGCGGTCCTGCTTCGGCGGACGGTCCGGTCTCGGGCAGCGACGCGTCCGCGGGCGGTTCGCCCGCATCGGCGTCCACGATGCGTTCGGGGTCGTCGCTGCATGCGGCGAGCGCCGCCGGGAAGATCACGGCGACCGCGGTCAATGCGCCGAGAGCTGCACGATGGAGCCTCATGGCGTTCCCTTCGGGGTGTAGTGCAGGGCGAGGCTTTCGCCGCCGATCCACAGCTCGCCGGTCGCGGGCCAGCCCGTGACGGCGTTGAGCGGGTCGACGCTCATCGGCGCGCCGTTGAGCGCCAGCTTCGCGTCGCTCCACGTCGTGCCGTCGAAGTGGAAGACGCGGCCGACGTCGCCCGCGGCCCAGATGTCGTTTTCGTTCCGCGCCCAGATGGATCGGAACGTGTGACTGGAATAGGGATTGGGCATCGTGCTCCAGACGGGCTCGGGAGGATCCTCCGCGTCCGGGACTTCGCTCGGCAGCTGCTTGGCGCCGATGAAATACGGGCCCACGAGCCAGAGCGCGTCAGAAGACGTCGACGTGCCGGCCTGAATGTCGAAGTAGGTATCGGGTAGGAACGACGTCATCCACGAGCCGTCGCCGAGCTGACGATCGATGTACTTGCGGGGCGGCCATTCCGCCCAGTCCTCGCCGCCCAGGATCAGTTTGCCGTCGGTCGAGACGAAGAACGTCTTCGGTCCGGGCGGCCATCCTCCCGAAGCCGGCGCATGCGGCGTCGCCTGCTCCGTCCACACGAGCGGACCGTCGCTGCCGATCGTCGTCGCGTAGAGGCGGCCTTCGTCGTCGAGCGCGTACGCGTCGGTCGTACTCGTGAAGCCCACGGCGACGAAAGCGCGAAGGCCTTCGGGATGTTCTTCGATGACCTTGCCGTTCTCGAGCCGGAGCACGATCGGCTGCGGGGGCCAGATCTCGTACGAGGAGGTCTTGCCGACGGCCATCAGCGAGCCGGCGCCGTTGCCGGCGATCGCCAGCAGCGAGTAGGGGAACGGTCCCGGCTGATCTGGGCCGATCCCGTACGCCGTGCTCCATGCGCCGTTCTCGTAGTGGAGGAGATGCGACGTCGGATATCCATCGCCGAGCGGAAAGGAGTTCGTCGCCGCCCAGACCTTGCCCGGCCCGTCCATCACGAGCCCGATGATCCTGAAGTTGCTGAGCCCGAATGGCTGGGGATCGGGCAGCGCGAGGCGGCACCATCCGTCCTCGTTGCACGTCGATGGAGGTCCGGGCTCGGCGTCCGTCGCGGGGGTTGCATCGGCGCTCGCTTCGGTCGGAGCGCCAGCGTCGGACGGTGGAGTCTGGACACTCGCGTCGGCATCGACCGGGGAGCTGGGCTCTTCGGTCGAGTCGGCGCACGCGGCCGCGGTGGCGAGCATGCAGAGGAGGATGCTGGGAAGGGCTCGTTTCATGGCCTGCTCGTCGCGTCCTGCCGGCGGCGGAGCAACACGTGCTCGCCGGCGATCCAGGTATTGCCGTTCGCATCACCCCACACGCCGTAGAGCGCGCGCGGGCGCTCATCGAGCGGAGAGGGCGACGGCTGCCAGCTCGTCCCGTCCCAGTGGAGGATCGTGCCTTCGTCGCCGACCGCCCATGCGTCGTTCGCGGAGCGAGCCCACACGGCACGGAGATGCGCCTTCGTCGGCGAGGTCACGACGCGCCAGGCACCACCGACGAAGTGGCGGATCGTTCCGCCTCCGCCGACGGTCCACACGTCGCTCGGCGAGATGCCGCTGATCGCCTCGAGCGGCGTGATCGCATGCGTCTCGTCGAGGCTGCCGCTGACGAGCGGAGGTGTCGCCGCTCCACGCGGGCGGATCGCTCGACCGCTGTAACCGACGGCCCAAGGCTGTCCGGACGGATCCATCCAGAGCCCGTTGAGGCCAACGCAGAATTGCTGATCGACGTAGACGTTGTCGCAGACGTATCCCGGGTTCGAGGCCTGTCGCCATGCGAGCTCACCGTCGATGCGCGACAGCCGGTAGATCGTCGGGCACGCGACCATGTCGTTGCCCCACCGTCCCGGGCACTCCGAGGTGAAGCTCCAGCTCGGCTCGACGAGCGCGAGGACGTCCTCGGGGCCGGTGCCTGCCATGCCGAGCACGGCGCGCGGATCGTCGTTCGCAATGCCTAGGCTCGACTTCTTCCAGCTCGAGCCGTCCCAGTGGAACACGGCCTCGCCGCTGTTGCCGGCCCAGACGTCGGAGGGACCGCTGCCCCAGACCGAAAAGAGCGAGAGCAGCGTGTCGGCGCGATGGACCTCCCACTTCGTGCCGTCGAAGCGAGCGGCGAACCCGCGTGAGCCGACGACCCAGACGTTGTTCGGTCCGGTGCCCCAGATCGCGTTGAGCCCGACGTCGCGGAGCCCATCGAGCGTGATCGAGCACCACTCACCGGCGCATCCGTCCGAGAGGGCGTCCGCATCGGGATTGGCGTCGGACGAGCCGGCGTCGACCGGAGGCATGCTCGAGTCGGGCGCGCCGGCGTCGTCATCCAGCGGAGGCGCGCCGCCTTCGGAGTCGTCCGCGCACGACGCGCTCGCGAGGAGCGCAGCCGGGAGGGCGAGGAACAGAGCGAGCTTCTTCGTGCTCATTGCGGCTGACGCTCCGGACAAGGTGCGAGCGCGCACTGTCCTCGAATGCATGGCTGGCCGGCCGCGATATCGCATTTGATCCCGCAGCCGCCGCAGTTGTTCGGGTCGGAGTCGGTCGACGTCTCGCAGCCGTTCGTCCTGTCGGCATCGCAGTCCGCGAGGCCCGGTGCGCAATCGATGAAGCAGCGCCCATCACGACAGGCGGCCGTCGCGCCGTCGGGCGGGATCGGGCAGGCGCGTCCGCAGGCTCCGCAGTTGTTCGGATCGATGTCGACGTGGAAGCAGTACGACTGCACCGCCGGCGGATCGCCGAACTCGCAGAGCTGCTCGCCGGGCCCGCAGAGGCACTGGCCCTTCGAGCACTTCTGGCCGGGAGCACACTTGAAGCCGCAGGCTCCGCAGTTGTTCGCGTCGCTGTCGACGTTGATCTCGCAGCCGTCCTTCGGGATGTCGTGGTTGCAGTCCTCCCACGACGGTTCGCACTTGTAGTGGCCGCACTCGCTGTTGCTGCAGCCGAGATACGTGTGCGGGGGATTGTCGTCACCCGTCGGGCATGCGTGCCCGCATGCCCCGCAGTTGGCGTCGTCGACGTCGGTCGCCTTGCAGACGCCGATGTCGAACTTCGTGCACGAGGGAGCACTGCACTGCGTGAGGCCGGGTTTGCATCCGCAGGTGCCGAGAATGCAATCGACGCCCGGTCCGCACTTGATCCCGCAGCCACCGCAGTTGTTCGGGTCACACAGCGTGTTCGCCTCGCAGCCGTCGCCGGGTGAGCCGTTGCAGTCCGCGAAGCCCTGCATGCACGACATCGCGCATGCGCCGGAGCTGCAGCGCCAGTCGGCGTGGAGCACTCTCTCGACGGAGGTGTCGTTCGCGCCGGGACAGCGGACTCCGCACGCGCCGCAGTTGTTGTTGTCGTTGTCGAGGTTCTTGTCGCAGCGATACTGGGACGAGCCGCACGTCGCGTAGGGGAGCGGGCACTCGGACGTCGCGCAGAGACCGGCGTCGGTGCTCGCCTCGACGGAGGCATCGACGTTCGACGGGGTCAGCGACGGCGTCTCGACCGGCGTCGGGACGACGTAGCCGATGCGATCTTCGTACGTCGAGCAGCCGGCCGCCCACGCGACCAGGAGCACGCTCCCGACGGCGAGCGAGCGACCGATCCGCGGCCGGCTCCGCGGAGAGAAGAGGGAAGAGAGTTTCATCTAGTTTCCGATCTCTGCGAGGCGCTGGGTCGCGACCGCGACGAGCGGGCTGTCGGGATGGCGCGTGCGGAAGTGCTCGAGCGCCGCGCGTTCCTCGGCGACGCGTCCCGATGCGCGGAGCGCTCGTGCCTTGCCCCAGCGTGCTTCTTCAGCGAGCGCGCCGTTTGGATGTCGTGCGAGCGCGTGCTCGTAGCGAGCAAGCGCGGCGAGAGGACGATTCTGCTGGAGCTCGAGGTTCCCGAGCGCGACGTCGGCGGGATACGCCTCGGCCGAGTCGGGCCCGATCTCGATCACCTTCCGATACGTCGCCGCAGCCTCTGCCCACTGCCCCCGCGCGCGAAGGCGATTGGCCTCGCGGTGCAGATCCTCCGCAACAGCGGCGGTCTTCGCTGCCGGCGCCTCGACGCGCGGGGCCACGGGCGCGTCGGGAAGCGCGGTCACGGACGTGCCCTCAGCCGATGCCGCCGCCGCAGTCTCGGCGAGCATGCGATCTGTCTCGGCGTGGTCGTCGGCGCGGCCCTCGCTCGTGCTCGTGCTCGTGCTCGTACCCGTACTCGTACTCGTTCCCGTGCTCGTACTCGATGGCTCGCGCGTACTCGCAACGATGGCCGCCGCGCCGATCACGAGCGCGCCAACGGCGAGCGCGAGGTTCCTTCGTCGATGGCTCGCTCCCGTCGTTCGTGCGTCGCTCGACTCGGGCGCGTTTTCGGCCGCGCTCGTGCTCTTCGTCGCGGTCAGGATCGCGGCAGCGACGAGCCTCGCGGGCGGCTCGTCGGATCGCCCGCTGTCGAGCAGTCGCCGTGCGTCGCCCTCCCCGAGCTCGTCGATCAATCTCCTGGGGAACTGGCTCATGGACGCTTACTCCGTGATTCGGCGGCGAGGGTACGCGCGACAGCGGCCTCGAAGTCCTCGCGGGCGCGCCGCAGGCGCGAAGCGACGGTCCCGGCGGGCAGCCCGAGGTGCTCGGCGATCTCGGGCCCGGTGAGACCTTCGAGCTCGAACAGGACGAACACCTCGCGCCGCTCTTCGGAGATCGTCGCGAGGATTGCGTCGAGCCGAGCGAGATCCTGCTGGCGCTCGGCGACGCTCTCGGGCGTCCCTTCCGCAGGCAGATCGTCTTCGTCGAGCGGTGTGGACGTGTGCTCCGTTCGCTTGCGCGCGCGCGCGGCCCCACGGGCGACGCCGATCGCGACGCAGCAGGCGTAGCTCCGAAGCTCCTGGACGGGCAGGAGGCCGAGGCGGTCCCACCGTGCATGGAGCTGGAGCATCACGGACTGAAAGCAGTCGTCCACGTCCGAAGCGGGAACTCCGAAGCGCCGGAGGCATCGCCAGATCGACCCGCTCACAGCCTCCGCGCGATCTCGGAAGGTGGTCGAAGACGCCGACTCCGCCATGGTCGCACCGCTCGTCGAGGCTAGTGCCGCCGCAGCTGTCACATCGAGGAATTGCTTTCGGGGGCCCGGACGATCCCGAAATCGACGGGAACATCGACCTCAGCCGTCAGCTCCGCCGGTCCTCCGGGGCCGGTCGGAGCCGGGCCTCTTCGGCGCGGACCGTCAGCCGACCGGGTGGCCGTGCCCGGAGCTCGAGCGGTGGTAGCCCTTCGCGCCGACGTCGCGGGCGAGGCGGCTCCGGGGCTCCTCGCCGGCCTTCATGCGGTCGAGCGCGAACCGGAAGTCGTACGTCGGGCGCCAGCCGAGATCGCGGCGCGCCCGCTCGTTGACGTAGACGCGATCGATGCTCGGGAACATCGACCAGCCGCGTCGCTCGTACTCGGTCCTGAAGTCCGGAAAGAGCCGCGCGACGAGGGCGGGCGCATCGGTCCGTAGCTCGGCGAGGTCCTCGCGGCCGAACGGCGTGGTCGCGCTGATGATGTAGCGGCCGAAGCCGAGCGACGGCGCGCGATTCATCGCGAGCAAGTGCGCGCTCACGACGTCGGCGAGATCGACGCGCCGGTAGAGCAGCTCGTTCACCTTCGCGTTGTCGCTCGAGTACGCCTCGCGCGTGCTCGGATCGTCATCGTCTTCCGGGAAGAAGCGCGACGTGCGGAGCACGAGGCAGGGTAGCCCCATGTTGCGATGGAAGAGCGCGCACAGGTCTTCCGCGGCGGTCTTCGTCACGCCGTAGATGTTCTTCGGGACGGGGACCGTGTCCTCCGTGATCCATGCCGCCGGCTCGCCCGGAGGTGGAACGAGCGCATCTCCGAAGGCGCTCGTCGTGCTCGTGAACACGAACGCTCGTACGCGCGCAGCCGCCGCGGCCTCGAGCAGCGTGAGCGTACCCGTGATGTTCGTGTCGACGAACTCTTGCCGGCGATGCGTCGCGACATGCGGCTTGTGGAGGGTCGCCGTGTGGAGGACGACGTCGACGCCCTGCATGCACCGCTGGACGTGATCGGGATCCGTGATCGAGCCGACCGCGTCGGTGTAGCTCGAAGCGAGGATGTCGGTGCTGACGACCTCGTGCTCGCCGTTCCGCAGCGACCGCACGAGCGCTTCGCCGAGGTGCCCCGCGCTTCCGGTGACGAGGATCCGCATGCGCCCGTTGCTACTCGCCCGCGTGCGCGCGGGCAATCCGAACGGATTATTCCGAGCGTGGTTCCGGCGCGGGAGCTCGGCGTCGGTTCCGACGGGCCCGCATCAGCTTGTTTCCTAGTTCAGTGAACAGGGACACAAGCAATGACGAGGGGCACGCGGTGGGTCGGTCGCGTTCGGCGGATGCATCCAAGCTTGTTTCCTAGTTCAGTGAACAGGGACACAAGCAATGACGAGGGCACGGCGCGGGTCGGCTGCGATCGGCAGGGGCGTCCACAGCTTGTTTCCTAGTTGAGTGAACTAGGAAACAAGCAATGGAGAGCGGCACGCCGGGATGCGATCGCAGGCTGCCGGCCGCGAACGCGCAGCTCTTGCACCCTGACCCGAAGTACCATCGCCGTCCGATGCTGCACGGAAGCGAGATCGAGCACTTCATTGAAGAAGGCTTCATCCGTATCGAGCACGCGTTCGAGCGCGCGACGGCGGAAGAAGCGCGGAAGATCCTCTGGCGCGACACCGGCTGCGATCCCGACGATCCGGCCACGTGGACTCGTCCCGTGATCCGTCTCGGCATGTACACCGACGAGCCCTTCCGCACGGCCGCGAGCAGTCCGCTGCTCCACGAAGCTTTCGACCAGCTCGTCGGAGAAGGACGCTGGCGACGCCCCGGCGCGCTCGGCACGTTCCCCGTCCGCTTTCCGTGCGCGGCGGAGCCGAACGACGCCGGGTGGCACGTCGACGCGAGCTTTCCGGACCCGACTGCCGACCCGCAGGACTACATGCGATGGCGCGTGAACGTGCGGTCCGATGGGCGCGCTCTCCTCATGCTCTTCCTCTTCTCAAACGTCGGCGACGACGATGCACCGACGCGCATCCGTGCCGGATCGCATCTCGAGATGGCACGTCTGCTGGAGCCCGCAGGTGAAGCGGGATGTTCGCCGTTCGAGATCGAATACCCGGCGGGTCGACGTGAGGTGCTCGCGACGGGTGAAGCGGGGACCGTGTACCTCTGCCATCCGTTCCTCGTGCATGCCGCGCAGGCGCATCGCGGGAAGGTGCCGCGGTTCCTCGCGCAGCCGCCGCTCTTTCCAACCGAGGCGCTCAGCATCGAGCGCGCCTCCGGGAGCTACGCCCCGGTCGAGCTAGCCATCCGCCGAGCCCTCGGCCGCGCGTAGGGCCGAAAACCGGCGCGAGAGGCGGTCGTGAGCGCGACCATACGCGCAGCTTGCCGTTCGGCGTGTTCGAGGTGCATTCACATGCATCACCTCGATGCGCTTCATCCTCTCGGGGGTCACGGGGCTGTGCCTCTTCGGCGCGTCCTGTTTCGAGGCACCGGCTTCGCTGCTCGAACCGATGCCGGTGTACTCGTCGCCGTCCTCGAAGGAGATGGTCTCGATGACCGGCGCAGGCAGGGCAAGCGAGCACGCAGGCGAAGCGGCGAGCGCGAACCGAGAGACGTCTGCACCCGAGGCGCCGCTGCTCGACGCATGGTCGCTCGCGGCGCGTGAGGACGGCGCGGCGTGCCGCGATGCCTTGAAGGCAGCCGGTTTCAAGTTCCGCGCGTACCCGGACAAGACGCAGCCCGACAAGACCGGCTGCGGGATCCCTCATCCGGTGACCGTCTTCCGTGGCCCGACCGGGATCACGTACGACCCGCCGATCATGGTCGACTGCTCGCTCGCCCGCGCGCTCGAGTCGGTCGAGCGCATCGTCCAGGAAGAGGCCGAGACGCATCTGCACTCGCGGATCGCGCGCATCGGGAACCTCGGCGGATATGCGTGCCGGAGCCGCAACTACAACAAGGCTTCGTCGCTCAGCGCGCATGCGTTCGGGAGCGCGGTCGATGTCTCGGCGTTCCATCCGGTGAAAGGCACGCCGGCGATCATCGTCCGCGACTACGCCGAGCCGAAGCGCCCGTCGGCGGGGCAGGAGGATCGCCGCAACTTCCTGCATGCCGTCTTCCGCCGCCTTCGCCGCGATGCCGACCTGACCTACGCGGTCGGTCCAGACTTCAACGCGCTCCATCACAATCACTTCCATCTCGATCGCGGCGGCTGGCACTTCTGGTTCAACCGCTGAATGCAGCGAAGCCGCCACTCCTCGCGGAGGGCGGCTTCTGGTGCATCACGCTTCGCCTGGGCGACTTCGGGAGCCCGTGCGGAGTGATTCACACCGCCTGGGCGACCTTCGGGAGCCCGTGCCGTGTGATCCACACGGCTCACTCGTTCGGCATGCACATCGGACCGACGCCGTGGAAGCCATCCTGGCACTTCGGGTAGCAGAGCAGGCCGTCCTTCTCCTCGCCCGCGCCACACGTGTGGAGCGGGACGCCGGCGCCACGCGAGTACGTCGTCTTCGAGATCATGTGCGCGTCCACGCGGCAGGTGCAGCCGTCGTTCTTGTAGCCGGAGGGGCACTTCGAGCAGCCCTTGTCGAACGTGAGCCCGCACTTGTCGTACCAAGCGCACTTCGAGTTGTCGGCGCTGATGATCTTCGCGTCGCGGAAGCAGGTCAGGCCGTCGTCGCGGTAGCCGACAGGGCAAGCGGTCGCGCAGAGGTAGGGGAAGGCCGTCGGCGCCGAGTAGCCGGACGTGCACTTCGGATAGCAGAGGCCGCCGCGCTGCTCCTCGTTCGCCGCGCAGCCCATCGGCGAGCCCGCGCCGCGTCCGTAGCCGAGTCGCTCGTAGCCGAGACGCCAGTTGCCCCAGCTCGTCTCCGTGCCGATCTTGCAGCCGTCGAGCGACGCAGCGCTGTTGCCGTTGAGGCGCTGCGTGAGCTCGAACACGCAGGTGCGGTTGTAGAAGTCGAGGTAGATCAGGTTCGCGGGCTTCGTCGACCACTCGTTGCGGAGCCAGCCGAGCATCACCGGGTTCACGTCGTCGGCCATCGCCGCGAGGCCCTTCGGATAGGTGCCGAGCGGATCGAGCGAGCTCTGGATCAACTTGTCGTCCGGAGTCGCCGCGCCGGAGAACGAGAAGAAGGTCGTGGAGGGCGCGCCGTCGAGCGCGTTACCGAGGTCGGTCTTCTTCTTCGAACGATCCCAGACGTCGCCCTTCCATGAGCCGGTGATGCTCGAGCCGGGCCAGAACGCCGCCGGCCTGCGATCGTCGTCGTAGACGACGATCACGTTCCTGCCCGGGTGGTTCGTCCAGACCTGATTGAGCAGCATCGACGGGCTCACGTCGTCGGCTGCATGGCTCAACATGTGAGCGCCGAGCTTGACGTTGTAGAGCGCGGCGAGGGTGTCGTGATCCGCATCCTTCATTCCCGCGAAGCGGCCGTTGCTGACGATGATGATCTCCTTCGGATGCGCAGCGGCGAAGACGCGGACCTGCTCGAGGATGTCCGACATGAGCGGGCCGTACATGCCGTGGCAGATGCGAAGGTTGCCGTTCTTTTCGCGGCACGGCCGGAGATCGATCGCACGGACGCCGTCGTTCAGCTGCTGGCTGATGTCCTTTTCCTGCGCCTTCGACCAGATGTCCGTGATGCCGATGAACTGACCGGCGCGGATGAGCGGCAGCTCGCCGTCGGGCGCGAACGCATCGTCGACGGGCCGGAGGTAGACCGACTGGATGCCGTACGTGCCGGAGTCGTGCGTGGCCGGCATGAAGATGGTGTTGAGCGGCTTGAGCGAGAGGCCGGGCGTGCGCGCCATCCAGTCCTGCTTCGTGATCGGTCCGGGGTCTTCGTTCTGGCCCTGGAGGTACGCGATCGGGTCCGCGGACGAGATGAGCGCGGGGTCCTCGTCGGCAGAATCAGCGGCGCTCTCGGCGTGCGCGCCCTCGCCAGCGGCGCCGCTCTTGTCGCTGGTCGGTTCGCCATTGCTGGTCGCTCCTTCGCCACCTGCGACGGCGCCGGGGCTCGACGGCCGATCCGTCGTGCTGCTTCCGCCGAGGTCGGCGGGGGCGTCGTGATCGACGATGTCGCTGGCGGCGTCGGCCGAGCAAGCAGCGAGGGTCAGGAACGAGAAGGCGAGAGCGAGGCGACGCATGGCGTGTGATCTTTCTCCGTGAGGGGTTCGGACGACGCACCACTCTTCAGCAAGCGACGGACCACCACGCGCGACGCGCGAAGTCGCGTAAATCCAGGCGCAATAGGCCGGGTGTATCAGGGTGTATCGCGTGTTACAGGGCGCGAGCACCGCGATACGGCGGGCCTCGTTCCGCGGCGACGGTCGTGTCCGGGGGCGCTAGGATTCCGGCCCGATGGCCCGCGACGCATTTCGGTTCCGATCGGCAGACGGCACCTTCCTCTCGGCGGATAGGTTCGGCTCCGGCCCGCCGCTCGTCCTCGTGCACGGGATCGCCGGGGACGCTTCGCGATGGGTCACGTCTCGGAGGCTGGCCGAGCACTTCACGCTTCATGCGCTCGATCGGCGTGGGCGAGGGAAGAGCGACGACGCGAGCACGTACGCGATCGCACGCGAGGTCGAGGACGTTGCTGCGCTCGTCGAGGCGATCGGAGGTGAGGTCTTCCTCTTCGGTCATTCGTTTGGCGGGCTCCTCGCGCTCGAGGCCGCTGCGCGGACGGGCGTGAAGAAGCTCCTCGTCTACGAGCCGTACGCTCCTGCCGTCGCTGCCTCGGCGTCGAGCCCGATCTCGCAGAGCTTCGAGGCGATGGTCGGCGAGCCCGACGCGCTCCTCGTTCGCTTCCTCCGCGAGATCGTCCAGATGAACGATGCGGACGTCGCGCGCCTGCGTGCGAGCGGCGCGTGGGGAGCGCGCCTCGCCGCGGCGCCGACGATCCCGCGTGAGATGATCGGCGTCGAGCAGCACCAAGCGGCGTTCTTCGAGCCGCTCGTTGCGCGAGGGACGCCGACCCGCTTCCTCCTCGGCGAGCGGAGCCCGGCGTTCATCCGCGACGCGACGCAGCGCTTCCACGCGCAGCTCCCCGGCAGCGACGTGATCGAGCTCCCGGGGCAGGGGCACGTCGCGATGGACACGGCTCCCGATCTGTTCGAGCGCGAAGTGCGCACGTTCTTCGGCGTGGAACAGGCGTAGCGAACGCGGACGAGCGGAAGAGCGGACGAGCGAAGCGGAGGCTCGCGCACGCCTCGAGCCTCGTCGCGGACGGCTACGTCGAGGCGGCGGCGTTCGAATCTGCCGCGATCGTGCGCGCGACGAGCGCGCGGCGCGAGTCGCTTCCGGTCTTCCTCAGCAGTGAGGCGACCTGGTTGGCGATCGTACGGACGGACCGGGACCGCAGGCGCGCGATCTCGCGGTTCGACAGGCCGCGGTGGAGCAGCTCGAGCACGTCGCGTTCGGACGCGGTGAGCTCCGCGTCGGGCAGCGTCGCGCGCGGATCGCGGGAGAGCATCGCAGCGATTCTCACGAGCTCCGTGCGCGACGCGAGGCCGAGCTTCGACGCCGTGCTTGCCAGGCGAGTCGAGACGGTCGCCGGACTTATCCCGAGCCCGTAGGCCACCATCTTGGTCGAGTGGCCGCGCGCGGCGAGGGCGAGCACGTCGCGTTCGCCCTCCGAGAGCGCGTGGAATGGATGCGATTCGAGCGGATTGTCGAGCACGGCGTAGGACCGCCGCGAACCGCGACCGCGCGGAGCGAGCGTCACGCGACCGGCGACGAGAGCCGTCCACAGATCGAGTGCGTCCGCCGACGATCGATGCGAACGCGAGCGCGCTTCCAACACGCGCGCCGCCTGCGCCTCGAGAACCTCGGTCGACGGCGCGTCTGCTCGGCGGTCGACGACGCGCCCGTCCGAGCGGAGCTCCGCCTTCACGATCTCGGGTCGCCTGCGGAGTCGGTATCCTGCCTCGACGTGGAGCGCGATCTGGGTGAGGAGCCGCCGCTCGTAGCGCGAGAGCTCGATCAGTGAGTCGGAGAAGGCCCAGACCACGACGACCACGTTGGGGAGGGGATGCGTCACGATCCCGAGGCAGTCGTCGATCCCGATGTGCGCCCGAAACCGGCGCATGACGTCGCTCCCCTCCGGGCCCAGATGTGGCTCGAGCTCGCGATGGGTGCCGACCGACCAGGGCGGGTAGAAGACCGCGCGCAAGAAGGGGTTGATCTCCCCGCGAAGCCACGCTTCCGGAGTGCCCTCTTGCCAGCGCGCCGGAGCTGCCGTGGCAACCTGGTATCGATGACCAACGAAGCTGAAGTCCTCGTGCTCGAGGACCTGGAAGCCCACTTCAGCGGCGCGCGTCAGAATGGCCTTGAACGACTCGAGGAGCTCCGCGGTCCAGTCAGCTTCCGACGTCGACTCGCTGTACGCCGCCTCGGGGAATCGCATCCAGTCCGCTCGTTCGGCGAGCATGCGCGGCTTCATGCTTCCTCCGCTGCGAGCACGAGACCATGTCGACCGCCGTCCAAGCCCCCCGCCTCTAGCGAGCTGAGCCTAACTCGAATTCGCGGGCCACCGCACCGCCGGGTGCATCCGAAAAACAAATGACTATGCCGAGCGGACGACCTCGGCTCGAGTCCCGCCGGGCGACAGACGCGGCCCGCGCGACCGCGAGCAGGCGGAGTCCTCCGTCTGGACGAGAGCATCGCGAGCTGCGTCTGTCGAATCAGGCCCCCCGAGCCCTCACCGCCACGACGGATGTTGGTCGTATCTGACGGCTGAGCGTGGCGCCATGGTCATTTGTTTTACGGACGGGACTCGTGCTCGCCCGCGGACGTCACTTGCACACTGGCGTCGACGAGAACCAGCTCGTCGTGCACAGGTC
>JAEXCN010000360.1 GCA_023402175.1 Pseudomonadota bacterium
CCCCCCCCCCCCCGGGGGGGGGGGGGTTGGCGCCCCCGCGCCGGGCTCTGGCAAGACCCGGCGCGCCTCGCCTAGCGGTTTCGACTCCTGCGGCGCATCGCGAAGCAAAGGCCGAGCGCGAGCGCGCAGGCGGCGACTCCGCCCGATGTCGTGCGAGCTCCGCCGGTGGCGCAGCCGCCGTCGCCGTTGCCGGCGCTGGCGCCGTCATCGTCGCCGCCGCTGTCGTCCGTCTCGTCGCCGGGCGGTGCCGGAGCGGGGCTCGCGTCTCCTCCGGCGTCGGCGGCCGGAGGCGGCGAGCCAGCGTCCGTCTTCGTGGATGCACGGACGAGGACGTCGACGCTCGAAGGCGCGCTCTTCGCGATACCGTCGGACACCTCGAGCGAGAAGGTGAGCTTCGTGTCCGTGTCGACGGCCGGGGCGGTGAAGCTCGCGACGGCGCCGTTCGTCGACAACGTCACCGCGGTACCGCTCGTCTGCTTCCACGCGTACGTGAGCGTATCGCCGTCGGGATCGGTCGAGAGCGAGCCGTCGAGGACGACGTTCAGCGCTCCTGCAGCGACGCTCGCGGGTCCCTTCGCGACCGCAGTGGGCACGCGGTTCTGGTGACGTACCGTCACGCGCACCGTGTCGGTCGTCGTATCGACCCCGTCGCTCACCGCCACGCGGAAGACGAGCATCGTGTCCGTCGTGATGCTCGGCGCTTCGAACGTCGTCACGGCGGCCGAGCTCGCGCTCAGCACGACGGCGGGTCCCGACAGCTGCGTCCACGTGAACGACAGCGGCGTGCCGTCCGGATCGAAGCTGTTCGCGGCGTTCAGCGTGACGACGCTCCGGACGCCGAGCACGGGATCACCCGTGAATTGCGAGACGGACACGTCATCGCCGGCGTCGGCGACCGGCGCACGGTTGCACACGGCCGACGTCTCCGCGATGGGTGCAGCGAACGGCGCCTCGGTGACGCCCGTCACGGTCAGATCGTCGACGTCGAGCCCGTAGGCCGACTTGTTCGACCCGGCCGCTCCAACGCGAAAGCGGAGGACGACGCTTTTTCCGACGTACGCATTGCCGAGATCGATCGAGCGGGTCACGAAGGCCGGGAAGCCTGCGCTCGTGCCCGTGTACGCCGGGCGCGCGCCGAGCGGGCTATTCGCTCCGGCCGCGAGCGCACCGTCGTAGCTCGGGTTCGCGCCCGCAGTCGTCACGTCCACGAAGTGAATCCCGTCTTCGCTGATCTCGACGAGGGCGCCGCCCAGCGGGGCCGAGCTATCGTCGACCACGAGCGAGTGGCGCATGCGGAACGAGACGCCGAGGGTCGACGTCACCTGGAGCGGTCCGGTGACGAGCGCACGGGTGCCTCGCGCGGGGCCGTCCTCCAGATGGGCGAAGTCGTCGGTCGCATCCCGTGATGCCACGAACGGCACACGCACGCCATCGCGCTCGAAGGCGAGCGTGCTCAGACGCGTCGACATGCTGTCCGTCATCGACGAGATCGCCTCGTCGTAGTGCACCGGTGTGCGGAGCCGCGCGCTCTCCGTCGAGGGAACCACGGGTGCGGAGAACGACAACTTGACGTCGGCGATGGATCCAGCTCCGGCGCTCGACAGCTTGACGTCGATCGAGGCCGTCGCTCGCGCGCCGGCGGCGAGCGAGCCGAACGTCAGCGTCTTGCCGCCGGGGAATTCGAGCGGCGCGGACGTCGCCTGCGCCGCAGCCTGAGCGCTGACCGGTCCGATGCCAGCGCGTCCGACGTTTTCGATCGTCACGCGGAGCCGCCCGGTCTCACCGACGTCGAGCACGCCGTCGCCGTCGCACGTCGTGACGGAATCGTCGAGCGTCATCGAGACGACTCGGACGCCTTCGTTCATCGAGCTCTCGACCACACCGACGAGATCCGTCGAGGTCCGCGAAGCAGACACGGCTCCGGCGGCGAGCCCGCGCTTGGCAAACGCCGCCGCGAACCGCGCGCCGTCGGCCGGATCGCTCGCCGCGGCGACCGTGCGAAACGCTTCCGCCGCCTCGCTGAACGTCGGCTCGAACGGCGTCGCGCGAAGGCCCGCGACGAGGTACTGCTTCATCCTGTCTTGCGCTACCTGGAATGGATGCGCGTTGAGAAGCGTCGCGTAGCAATCCCAGAGGGCGGTCGCCCAGATCTCGCCCGCGTTGTGCGGGAGCGCATTGTCGAGCGGATCGCTCGCGCGCATGGGCGCCCCTCCGGGTAGCGGGACTCCTCGCGTGACGTGCCTGAACGAGAGGGCGTCGCGGGCCGTGTCGGTCGAATACGGGACGCGGCGGAGCCCGAAGTACCAGCCGTCGTCGGAGGTCGCCGAGGCGACGTATCCGCCGATGGGATAGACGCCCCGGAAGTTGTTGTTCACAGGTACGTTGACGTCCTCCGGACGGATGATCGCGAGCAGCGCGACGAAGTCCGCGGTCCCTTCGCTGATCGCGCGGCCTTGTGCGTTGCCGAGCCCGATCGCGTCGCCGACGAGGCGCTCGGCGAGGAGGTGGCCCCACTCGTGCGCGACGAGGGTGGCGTCGACGGCTCCGTCGCGATCGGAACGCCCGCCCTGCCCCTTGTAGATGCCGAACGACAGCCGCGGAGTACTTCCGTCCTGCGGAATGATCGCGAGCGAGCGGTCCTCGAGCGCATGGTCCTGGGCTGCGACGATCAGACGGTCGCCGCCGAGCCCACCGCGGCCGAAGTTGCTCGCCTGCGCGTTGCCGGCCAACTCGTCGAAGCCGAAGTCGTAGAAGAAGTCGTGCAGGTACGCGGTGACGAAGAAGAGCTGGGTCGCGGCCGCACGGCTCTGCGTATCGGACGCCTTCGGTGAGAGGGTGGGATCGTACGAGTAGTCGAACACGCCCGGCGCGGTCGGCGGGACGTCCAGATCGAGACCCGGATCGAAGCCGCTCGAACCGGCGCGCTCCACGTAGGCAAACACGGAGTTGCCCGACAGGTTGCTCGCGCTCGGCGGAAGCCACGGGTCCATGCGCGAGAACGGGAAGCTCGAAAGCGTCACGAGCTGCGACGACGCGTACGCGGGCGTGTATCCGGTCGGCTGGCCCGTCGGATGCGGAGTCGGCGCGGTGCCGGCCGGCGAGTCGTACGGCCCGCTCCAGGGGTCGGCATACACGCGGAACGTGTCCGCATGCACGAGGCTCTGCACGTGGAGCGTCGCGCCATCGACGGCCGAGACGACGACCGCGGATGCACGGGCGTCGGGAGGCGCGTCCGTCCGAGCCTCGAGCGCCACCTGATGCGCGGGGACCAGCTCCCCGTCACGATCGAAGAACACGCGGCGCACGCGAGCGCGCTCGAGCGAGCCGTTCGCGCGCGCGGAGCCGAAGTCTTCGAAGCCGCCCTCCGCGTCACCAGGGAGCGCGTGCACGTCGTCTCCGACGATGGCCGCGACGGCGTCGTGCGCGCTCCGCAGGGC
>JAEXCN010000036.1 GCA_023402175.1 Pseudomonadota bacterium
ACACGGTGCGCTCTCCAAGCTTCGTCCCGAGACCTTCGGGAGGAGGAGAGCGAATGAACTAAATGCAGGGCGCTACAACTCCCACGCGCGCCCTGGAATGCCGCCGATGATCTCTGCTACGCCACGCGGAGTATGACGCCGTGAGCGCGCGCGGCGATGACATGCCGGCCGCGGTAGATATTAGGTTTGGCCGGCGCGGCTTGCTGCGGCGCTCTCCGTCGAAGTCCGCAGCCGGCAAGGACGCCCGTGCCTGTGCGGAGCCAGCTTCCAGGTCGAGAAGGAGGCTCAAATTTTCGAGCGAAACGCGAAGCATTTCGCGAGAGGCGACGAGGGTCCAGGTCGAAAGTGAAGGAAGGCCTCCTCCCTCTCGGCTCCCCGTCCCCCCTGCCTCCCTGTGAATCTCGCCTCGAGAAATCGTGGGCAGAAAGTCGATAGAGACCAGAGGTCAGCTGTCTTCATGTCTCCCTGTCAATCTTCTTCTCGAAAGGGCTTCATCCCTGCGACTGCAGTCAGGCGAGGTGCGTCCTCGGACTGTGCGGAGCGTCAACGGCTCAGGAGCAACGTCATCGTCACGCTGAGCGCGACGAGGATCAGCGCGCCGGCAACGAGCAACGCAATGCGCGCACCTGTCCGCGAAGGCGGCAGCGGCTGGCTCGCGAGCGAGGGCGGCGGCGTAGGTGTGGTCGCGCGCCACGCTTGGCTCTGCCACAAGGGCGGATCCGGGTAGGCGTCGAACGCGGGCAGGCGCTCCATGCGAAGCCTTCGTCCCGACCGGTCGTCGAACACGGCGCCGCGCTCCTGAGCAGCATCGTGCTCCCGGAGAAGCAGCTCGGCGGCGAGCGACGTCATCGACTCCACCTTCCGGGTCGGATGGAGCGACGGGTCGATGGTGTCGCCGGGCAGGTGCTTCTTCGCGCTCATCGACGCGCCGACTCTACACGACAAGCCCAGCCGTGCACGTCACGAATGCGCCTCCGTCACGGAGTCGTCAGCTCGAAGACGCTGATCGAGAACGGAGGGAGCTTCGCCTTGATCGCGCTGCCCTCGATCTTCGCGTCGCCGCTGACGAGGCCCGTCGGACCGCCCGTGTAGACGTACGACTTGATCGCCGACGGCGCGGCGCACTCGTTCAGCGCGATGTTCGCGTCGAACGGGTGATCGGCGCTGAAGTTGAGCGCGACGAGCACCCACTTCTTCCCGCTCGCGTCGCGCGAGGCGTAGAGCGAGGTGCCGCTCGGCGAGCTCGACGGGACGATCGTGTCGAGGAAGTGTCCGCCTTGGCCGTCGTAGTTCCGATAGGCGCGAAACGCCCAGTACGCTGGCTTCGGCTTCTTCGGATACGTCCAATAGAACGCGTGGCTCACGCCGTGGAGCGCGAAGCGGCCGAGCGCCTCGGCGAGCGCCAGCGCACCGGACTGGTGATGCTCGGCGCCGAAGTTGTATTCGCCGATCTGGAAGCCCAGGCCGGGGTAGTTCTTCGCGATGAGGTCCTTCATGCGCGGGATCAGGTAGACGAAGCCGTCCTCCTGCTCGCCGATCCACGACTCGTCCTTGTAGTCGCGATCCCAGAGCGAACGCGTGGTGCGGAAGCGAAGATCGTTCGTCGCGCGGTCGGTGTTGCCGCCGCCGTCGCCGCCTTCGTCGTCACCGTGCTGCACGCCGTCGCCCTGCGGGTAGAGGTGCACGTCGAGGACGTCGAGCACCTTCACGCCCGTCTTCTTCTCGTGCTCGTAGAGCTTCTTCAGGTACCAGGCGAGCAGCGGCTCGTCGCCATGTGCGCGGCGATCGGGCTTGAGCCGGAAGCCGGCCTTCGCGTCCTTGCCGCTGAAGAAGTACCCGGGCCAGCCCCACTCGGCCGGGCCGGCGATCAGCGCCTCCGGGTCCGCCTTCCTGATCGCGGTGCCGAACGCGATCGTCTTCTCGAGCAGCTCGTCGTACGTCGTCCCCTCGGGATGCACGTCGCGATGAGTCGTGTCCCAGAGCGCCGGCTCGTTGTCGAGGATGTACTGGTAGACGACGCGCTTGCCGCGCTTCTCATCGGCGGCCTTGATCTTCGCGACCCACGCGCCGACGTCCTCGGGCGTGATCTTCGTCTGCCAGAGGGACGGATCCTTCGGCGGATCGAGGAGCGTCTTGCCGTCGGGCTTCTTGCCGTTGCCGCAGTGCGGGCGGTGCGGGTCGGTCTTCTCCTGATTGGGGAAGTGCTTCGTGTGGAACGCGCAGCCCTCCGTGTCCTTCGCGACCCAGCCGAGCATCGGGACCGTGATCGCAGCGCGGCCGCCCTTGTCGGCCGCCTTGCCGACGAACTTCTCCCACGAGTCGATCTCGACGTTCTCGTAGAACCAGTCGTTCGCGGTGCTCCAAGCGTTCCCGAGCTTCGGGTTGTATCGGCTCGTCGTGTTGCCGCCCCAGCGATGAGCCGTCGCTCCGATGTCCTTGTCGGTGTCCGCCCACGCGATGCCGAAGATCGTCGGGCTCACCGGCTGCCCAGGGTTCTTGCACATGACCGCCATCGGCGTGGCGCCCTTGATCTTTCCCGTCTTCGGGATCGGGCCGGCGACCTGTCCGGCGAGCTCCTCGGTGATCGCGCTCGTCGCCTGCACCTTCGTCCCGTCGGGATTCACGATGACGGGCCCGGCCACGGCGGCATCGCCCGCGGTGGTCGGTGCTTTCGTCTCCTTCTTCGAGCACCTGTCGCAGCCTGCGACAGCGAGCATTGCGAGGACGAGCGGCGCAGACCGAAGAGCTCTCTTCGAGGACGCGTGATGGACCGTCACACGGCGCAGACTTCCGAAGATCGTCAAGGCAGTTCTCCCGTGAAGATCACGAGATCCGCGTACGCGCGCCACGCCGACTCGAGCAAGTCCAGCCTACGTGCACGGGCGACCGCGAGATCACGCCTCGCCAGCATCGCACGCGTCAGGTCGATCTTGCCTGCTCGAAATCCTTCGACCGACGCTGCAACGGCACGCTCGAGCGCGGGGATCCCGTTCTTGTCGAGCTCTTCGAGCGCCTTCGTGGTCGACGCGATCGCATCGCGAGCGGCACGGAGCCGCGCGTTGACGATCCCGCGGAAGAGCTCGACGCGCTTCGCGGCGTTCGTCCGGCCTTCCTCGGCGCGGCGGATCTCGCCCTGGTAGCGCCGCGTGATCGGGTACGTGATGACGGCACCGCCGCCGAGCCGCATCTCGCCCGCGCTGCCTTGGCCGGCGAGGATCTCGAACGACACCGGGGGGATCTTCTCTCGGTCGTAGCGCTCGATCGACGCGGACCAGTAGTTCTTCTCTGCTTCGAGCCGCGAGACGATCGGCGCCTTGTCGACGACGCGAGCGACCTGCGCATCGTCCCAGGTCACGCGAAGGTGCGGCGGGAGGATGTTCGCGTCTGCCGGCGGCTTGTCGGGATCGGGAACGCCCGTCATCTGCCCGAACCGCGCGCGCGCATTCGCGACGCGAAGCTCCGCTTCCGCTCGCGACTGCACCCAGCGCGCGACCTCCGCCTCGGCGATGCTCTTCTCGTAGAGCGTCGTGTCCTTCGCCTCGAAGCGGCCCTGGAAGTACTTCGCTTCCTCGCGCGCGATCGTCTCGCCGCTCTGCGCTTCCGTCACGCGTGCGGCGCTGATGACGTACTCGCCATACGCCGAGACGACCTCGCCGGTCGCGACGGCGCGAGCATCGACGAGACCGACCTTGCGCCAGTCGATCATGCGCTCGGCCTCTTCAATGCGCTTTCCGCGCTGCCCGGCGATGTCGATCGGGAAGTACGTGAACGTCAGCGCCTGAAGGCTCTGTCCCGTCGAATTCGACAGCGGTCGATCGATCTGCACTTCCGTGTACGGGTTCCCGACCACGCTCGCACGTGCACCGGCGAGCTGACCGCGGGCGACACCGAGCTCGCCTTCCGCGTCCGCGACGACGAGCGCCTGCGTCCGCGCACGCTGGATGGCGACCTCGAGCGTCGGGAACTCCGCCCGCACGCGAGGAGCGACGAGCATCAGGGCTCCGCCGACGAGGCAGGAAGCGATGCGGCGGGAGACGCGCGAGTGCGGCTTCATGCTCTTCATCATCGCGGCCACTCTAGCCCAGGACGGAGTGTGCTTTCGTTCGCTCCGCGCAGGCGTTGCAACAAACCACGCCGCTGTAGAAGGTGATTCACAATTCGTTTGAGCTCCAACTATCATCCGGACCGTCGCGCCGCGGGGGCGCGCTCGCTGGACCGTTCCGCCCCCGCGCCGCGGCCTGAACGCCGCGGCTGCCGAGCCGCCGATTCCGCGGCGCTATTTTTCCGTTGAGCCGCGCCCCGGGAGGCGCCATGGTCCGCCCCCATGTTGAACATCGACCTGTCGGGCAAGCGCGCGTTCGTCGCCGGAGTCGCAGACGACGGCGGCTTTGGCTTCGCGATCGCGAAGGCACTCGCCGAAGCGGGCGCATCGGTCTGCGTCGGGACGTGGCCCCCCGCGCTCGGCATCTTCCAGACGCTGCTCCGTCGCGGCAAGCTCGACGAGTCGCTGGTGATGCCCGGAGGCGGCAAGCTCGACTTCGAGCGCATCTACCCCCTCGATGCCGAGTACGACACGCTCGAGGACATGCCGGAAGAGATCCGCGAGAACAAGCGCTACAAGGAGCACGGTGACGTCAGCATCCAGGCCGTCGTCGAGCGGATGAAGGCGGACTTCGGCGCCGACGCGAAGGACGGCTTGCTCGACATCGTCGTTCACTCGCTCGCGAACGGGCCCGAGGTGAAGAACCCGCTGCTCGAGACGAGCCGCAAGGGCTACCTCGGCGCGGTCGGCGTCAGCGCGTACTCGATGGTGTCGATGGTCCAGCGCTTCAGCCCGATCATGAGGAAGGGCGGCGCATTCCTTTCGCTCTCGTACATGGCGGCGGAGCGCGTCATCCCCGGCTACGGCGGCGGGATGAGCTCCGCCAAGGCCGCGCTCGAGAGCGACACGCGCGTGCTCGCGTACGAGGCCGGCCGCAAGTACGGCCATCGCGTCAACTGCATCAGCGCCGGCCCGCTGGCATCCCGCGCGGCGAGCGCGATCGGCTTCATCGGCGAGATGATCGAATACACCAAGGCGAACGCCCCGCTGCCCGAGGCGATCACGGCGCGCGAGGTCGGCGCGACCGCCGCGTTCCTCTGCTCATCGCTGGGGAGCGGCATCACGGGCACGACGGTCTACGTGGACAAGGGCTACGTCGCGATGGGCAAGTCGCTCTGACTGCGCTCTACCGACACGCCCCCGACGTGCACGTCAGGCCCTCGCAGCAGTCGTCCTGGCAGAGCTCGTAGAGACCGCGGCACGTCGGCGTCGTCGGCACGGACGCGGCCTCTCCGCAGCGGCCGCTCGTGCACGCGCGCGAGCAGCACTCCTCAGGGACGTTGCACGAGACGCCGTCGTTCGAGCACGTGCTCGAAGCAGCATCGGCGGGCGTGCCCGCGCCGGCCTCGGCTGTCACCGGGCCGCAGCGCTCCTCACGACAGATCGTGCCCTGCGGGCAGTCCGTGTCGACCTTGCAGGCTCCCTCGGTGCCGTCGTCGCAAGCGACGGCCGTCGCGAGCACGGCAGACGCGGAGATGAAGATGAGGGCGATCTCTCGCTTCACGCTTCTCTCTCGTAACACGGCCCGACGGTAGGATCACGGCGCGCGTCGGCGCAGGGCGCGCGTCACTGCGTCGCTGCCGAATCGGCGCAGCAGCGAAAGCCCTGTTGATAGAAGACGTGCTGCTCGTCGTGAGCCTTCGTGGCAGGACGGCACCGCGTGCGGACAGGTCCCCAGTACCCGCCCTTGAGCACGCTCGGCCGCTCGCCCGGGATCGCCGAGCGCGTCCACTCGTCGACGTTGCCAGTCATGTCGTAGACGCCGAAGGGGCTCTTGCAGAGAGGTCGCGCGCCGCTCGGAAGCCCCTGCCACAAGCGATCGAGCTCTTGCCTCGCGCTCGCGCCGTTCCGCGGGAGGAGCGCCGCGTCGTTGAACTGCTTCCACGGACGATCGTTGAGGCACGCCTCGGCATCGCGCACGTAGCCGTTCGGATACGGCGTCGCCTCCTCACCTTCGCACGCGAACGTCCACTCGTCTTCCGTGCAGAGTCGCTTGCCCTCCGCCTTGCAGGCGTCGCGGGCCTCGTACCAGCTCACGAGGATGATCGGGTACTCGCCCTTGCGGTTCGGATACTCGAAGCGATCGATGCAGAAGCGGAGCGGCTGCGTCGGCAGGTTCTTCGAGAGCGTGAGCCACTTGTCGCGATCGTATTCGGCGCAGCGCTCGGGCCACTTGCGATCGATCCACTTCGTGCACGCCTGCATTTGCAGCTCGTCGAGCAGGAGGTGCTGCTTCATCTTGCCGGCGACCTCGATCATCCCGGGCGCGCATGCACCACGGTTCTTCTCGCGCGCATCGGTGACGGACGGCGCCTCGCCGGCGGGGCCCGTGATCTGCCAGTGACGTCCCTGCACGAGCTGCCACGTCCGCGTCGTCACGGGGTCCGGTGGATCGAGGAGCATCGTCCCGACGACGGGCTTCGCTGCCGCGAGGGCGGGTCGCTCGTCTCCCCACGCGGAGGTCACGTCCTGCGACGCGATCCCGAGCAACATAGCGACGACGAAGAGCCCGATGCGGCGCTTGTCGCGCGCCGTGGGCAACAGGGAACTCGACTGCATTCCCACCACCTATGTGATGTTGATTCTGACCTCGGATTCTCCGTCGTCGAGGACTCGTTCTGCAAAAATGTCGTGACTTTCGGATTTCACCTCGGATGTAACTTCGAGCTTCCCCCGGAAGAGCTCGGTCGGAACGACGACCGGTTCATGAAATTTCGCGGCCAGCTCGAACGACGAATGGGCATGACGACCTCGCCGTTCACGGGCCTCGCGACGACCTCCACCCCTTCGCAGACGGAGCGCGTCGCGGCAGCGATCGCCCATGCCGGTACGTGCGTGGCGTGGTTCTTCGCTCCGCTCCTCGTGTACCTCATCGAACGAGATCGCTCCGCGTACGCGTCGCGCCAGGCGCTGCAGGCTCTCATCTGGTCGGCATTCGGAACCCTCGTCAGCCTGGCGACCTGCGGAGTCGCGATCCCGGTGTTCCTCGTCGTGCACCTGTATGCAGCTTTCCAGGCGCTCGAGGGACGCGAGTTCGAATACCCGCTCGTCAGCGGCGTCATGCAGAAGCTCGGTCTCGTCTGACATCTGACGAGACCGTAGTCGTGCACTGGCCACGCGCCCGACCACGGCGTTAGGTGCTTGAGACCGCCGGCCCGCGCGCGATACCGTCGCGGTCATGAAGGCAAGACTCGCGATCGCGGGGGTCCTTGGAGCAGTAGCCGTTCTCGCATCCACCTCGGATGCACGGGCGGCCGGTCACGCGAACGGCTTTGGTGAGAAGGGTCAGCTGATCCTGAGCGCTGACCGATTGGTCCCGCTCGTCAACTACACGAGCGCTTCGGTCACGCGCACGGAGAACAACATCGACCTGACGAGCTCGAGATCGGGCTCGGGGATCTCGCTGCTCTTCGGACGGGGCTTCGGCCTCGCGGAGGACGACCGCGCGGTCCCCGTGAACGTCCACACGCTGCCGCGCGTCGCCTTCGATGTGACGGTCATTCCTCGGCTCACGCTCGGCGGCGCAATCGCGTTCGGCTTCGGGCTCGGAGGGAAGGACGAGAACGAGACGCTCGCGGGAGGCCGCAGGAGCACCCAGAGCAACGACAGCCCGACGGCGACTGCGATCGGGCTCGCCCCGCGTGTCGGGTACATCCTCCCGCTCGGAGACGTCTTCGCATTCTGGCCGCGGCTGGGCTTCGGCTTCTATTCTGTCAGCAGGTCGCGCGAGGATCTCGCCGGCAACGGAGCGATCCGGACCACGAAGGACACCGATACGATCTTCTCGCTCGACGTCGACCCGCAGTTCGCCATCGTGCCGTTCGAGCACTTCTTCATCCACGGCGGACCGATCGTGAACATCCCGATCTCCGGCAGCCGCTCACACTCGGAGACGACCGGGCCGAACACGACGGAACAGCGCCGGGACGTCTCCGTGTTCAACGTCGGGCTCAGCCTCGGCCTCGGAGGCTGGTTCAACGTGTTCTGACGGCTCTGCGCCAGAAGCGTCCCGAGCATGGCAATTTTCCGCACGCCCGCTTGGTGTGGGCCGCCTCAGGCGTGGCAGCTGTGTGTAGCCGCGCCCCTTCGGTGCGGGGCATCGCCACGCGACGCCCCGTGAATTGCTGAAGCGTAAGAGCTGGTACGTCACGTGCTCCCGCTCGGGTGCGCCGTCATCCGACGGCCATGCGAAGGAGCTTCCTCATGAAGGGGACCGGGCCGGAGGGGCGAACGGTCGGTACCGCCAAGACGAGTGGGTCGCAGCTACTCGCTGAGACCCCCTCGTCACGGCCGCCGCCGGCACCGCCGAAGGCGGGCAACCGAATCGTGCCGAAGGCGCCGCATCCAGCGGCAGTCATCCGTGCCCTTGCGCCCACCGCTGCGGAATGGATGCCGGCCGACGCGGCCGCCCCGACGGCGCCGACCAGCCAGGAGCCGGCTCGCGCCGTCCGGCCGGACCCGCCCGTGAGCGCGGTCGTCGAACGTTCCCAGGACGAGTCCCTCGCATCCGTCGGTCTCAAACCCGGCGACGTCGTCGATCGCACTTACCGGATCGAGCGGACGCTCGGCGTCGGCGGGATGGGCGTCGTTGCGCTCGCTCACGACGAGCGCCTCGACCGGAGGGTCGCGATCAAGCTGATCAAGCCCGAGCTCTTCGCGTTCCCCGAGATGCGCACGTTCTTCGACAACGAGGCGCGCGCGATGGCGCGTGTCTCCCATCCGAACGTGATCCACGTCTACGCGTTCGGCGAGCACGGGTCCGTCCCCTACTTCGTGATGGAGTACGTCGAAGGGCGCACGGTCGAGCACTGGCTCCGCTCGCGGCCCGCAGACACGCCGCCCGATCTCGACGAAGCGGTGCGCATCCTCGACCAGGCCTGTCTGGGCGTCGAGGCCATCCACGCGTCGCACACGGTCCATCGCGACATCAAGCCGTCGAACCTCCTTCTGGAAGACAGCGGGCGCGTGCGCGTCGGCGACCTCGGTGTCGCGCGCATCCTCGAGTCGGTGGAGAGCGCGAACGTCGTCGTCGGAAGCGCGCTCTACATGGCGCCCGAGGCGGCGCTCGCCGAGGAGGAGAGCGCGGACCTCGCCAATCGACGAGACATCTACGCGGTCGGCTGCCTCGCCTACGAGCTGTTCACCGGACGGCCGCCGTTCCTCGGCGCGACGGACATGAACGTCCTCTCGCAGCACGTCCTTCAGGATCCGGCGCCGCCGAGCACGTATCGGCCCGATCTGCCGCCGGGCTACGACGAGATCATCCTCCGCGCGCTCGCGAAGGATCCTCATCGCCGGTACGCATCCGTCGGCGCGTTCCGACGCGCGCTCCTCGCGGAGCACAGCGGCACGCGCGAGCCGGACCGCATCCTCATCGCCGACGACGATCCCGATTGGCTCACGATCATCGGCGACTCCCTCCGGACACGCTTCCCGCATGCGCAGATCGATCAGGTCGGCGATGGCGTCGAGGCGCTCGCTGCGTTCGAGAGCCAGCCGTATTCGGTCGTCCTCGTCGATCTAGAGATGCCCGAGATCGACGGCGCGAAGCTCACGCTTCTCCTTCGCTCGCTCGACGCGAGCCAGCGGACGCCGATCATCGTGCTCACCGCTGCAGGAGGTCCGCGCGAGTGGCAACGGCTCTCGGCCATCGGCGCAGACGCGTTCCTCGTCAAGCCGGTCAACGCCGACGACGTCGAGCTCCTCATCCGGCGCACGCTTCGTTCGCGCCACTCCGGACCGCCGTCGCAGGGCGAGATCCCGGTGTCGAACCGCGGTTCGGACTCGAACCGCTCGTCGAAGGCGGCCGCGCCCGCCGCGCCCGCGCCCGCGGCGCCGGCCCCGCGTCCGGCTGCGCCGACGGAAGAAGACCTCGACGCACCGCCATCGACGACGACGGAGACCTTTCCGATCGACGTCGTCCAGCCGCTCAAGTGACTCCAACGTGGCGTCCTCCGCGCGCGCCTTCGCGCGCGGAGGTCGACGCGCCGGAGGCGTCCGTCACTGCTCGGGCTTCGTCCTCGCGGCGAGGACGGCGGAGACGTCGTTCGCGACCTGCTCGGTCGCGGCGTCGAGCGCCTGCGCCATCGCCTGGACGAGGGCGCCGAAGCCCTTGTCGCCGGGCGGGACCGGCTTGTCGACGGTGATGGTCTTCTCGAGGAGCGCATCGCGATCGTCATGGACGAGGAGCCGGAGCTGGATCCGCGCAGCAGGCGAACGTCCTCGGAGCTCCTCGAACGAGAGGACCTCGACGTCGAGCACGGGCGCGTGCCCCGCGAGCGCGCGGCGCATCCCGCGTTCCTCGAAGAGCGTCCGGGCGAGCTCGCGACGCACGTAGACCTCGGGTCGCTCCGTCCAGCGCTTGTCGTCGTAGAAGCCGACCTCGAACGCAGCGTCGCGGTACGCGATCTTCTCGCGGAGGTTGATGCCGGACGACACGCGACCGAGCTCGATCGCCATCGTCTGCTGCTCCAGAGCAGGACGAGACGATGCGCTCGTGATCCGCGGCTTGATCGTCTCGGGGTCGTACCAGCGGATCGAAAGCGCCTCGCCTTTCGACGTCAGCGCGCAACCACCGGTCACCAGCGCGGTCGCCAACAGCGCGATCGCGCTCGCATGAACGAAGCTCGTCTTCATCGGCCCTGTCCTCCGGACTTCGCCTTGGCGCGTCCCTTCAGGAACATGTCGGGGTCGCGCTCGAGCGCTTCGGAGAGGACGCGGATGCTCTCGGCCGCTTCGCGGACCTCGCGAAGTGTATCGTCCAGCTCGCGGGTCGTCGTCCCCGCACCTCTCCCGAGCATGCCGACCGCATCCGATGCGCGGCGGATGCTTGCGACGAGACCATCGTCACCGTCGACGCGATCGAGCACGTTGTTCAGCTTCGCGACGGCCTTTGAGACGTCGTCGAGCGTCGCCGCCGCCCGATCGGGTAGCTGGGCGCGATCCAGCTTCTTCATCGTCTTGCCCAGGTCCGTGAGGACCTCGTCGGCGTGGCCGAGCGTCTGCGCGGCCTTCCCGGTGACGTCGTCCTTCTCGAGCTGCGCGACCATCCGGTCCACGCGTCCCGTGATCGCGACGACCGCGTCGACGAGCTCAGGGAGCTTGTCCATCGCCTTCGTCACGGTGTCCTCGAGGTTCTTCATCATGCTCGGAGCCGCAGGGATGTAGTTCTCCGGTACGTCGAACGGCAGCTCTGGTGGTGGGTTCGTCTTCGGATCGAAGAAGTCGATGGAGACGAACTTCACGCCGGTGATCCCTTGCGAGCCGAGCTGCGCACGGAGATCGGGCGGCACGAAGAAGCGCGCCCTCTTCTTGCCGCCGTCGCGATCGGCGAGCCCCATCCGCCGGATGTCCTCGGAGTCGAGCTCCTCGACCACGTCGACGTGGCGGTGATCCGGAGCGATCTCGATCGCGGAGACGAACCCGATCGTGACGCCGCGGAACTTGACGGGAGCGCCCACGTCGAGGCCCTGGACCGACTCGTTGAAGTACGTGTGGTACTTCACGGTCTCCTTCTTCATCCTCTGAGCGCCGAGAGCGATCGCAGTCGTGATCGTCGCCGCGATCGCGAGGATCACGAACAGACCGAGCTTGAAGTGGTTGGTGGGTGCTGCCATGTGCTTCTCAGGTGCGGTTCGAGGAGGTGGACCCCGCGTCTGTGCGTCGCGGGCGCCGGTTGAAGAAGCCGCTCACGCGCGGGTCGTCGCTCGCAGCGAGGTCGTGGGGAGCGCCGGTCGCGAGGTTCGACTTCGATTCCTTGTCGAGCATGATCGCCCGGTCGACGATCCTGAAGATGCTCTCGAGCTCGTGGGTCACGATGACGACGGTGAGGCCGAGCGACTCGTTCAACGTGGAGATGAGGTCGTCGAGCTCCGCGGACGTGCTGGGGTCGAGCCCGGCGCTCGGCTCGTCGAGGAAAACGAGCTTCGGCTCGAGGGCGAGCGCCCGCGCGATCGCTGCGCGCTTCTTCATCCCGCCCGACAGCTCGCTCGGGAACTTCCCGTAGGCGCCGTCGAGGCCGACGAGCCGGAGCTTCGCCTTCGCGACCGCGGTGATCGCGTCGGGCGGGAGATCCGTCCACTCCTCGAGCGGGAGCTCGACGTTCTCTCCGACGGTCGACGATCCGAACAGTGCTCCGGCCTGGAACATCACGCCGAACGGCGGCAGGCCTGCGTCCAGATCGATGTTCCTGCGTCCCGCGATCTCGACGACTCCCTTCGTCACCGGTTCGAGCCCGATGAGGAACCGAAGGAGCGTCGATTTTCCGGAGCCGCTCCCGCCGAGGATCGCGAAGATCTCGCCTTGCTTCACGTCGAAGGAGAGGTCCTTCTGCAGGACGACGTCGCCCCATCCCATCGTCAGCTTATCGACGTGGACGATCGCCGGTGCGTTCTCCGGCAGTGAGCGCCTCCGCTTCGGGAGCGGCTCTGCATCGCGTTCGTGGGCGCCGGGGTGCATCATCGTCCGAACACCCTGAACAAGACGGTGAAGAGCGCGTCGAGGACCACGAGCGTGAACAGCGACGTCACCACCGTCGCCGTCGTCCGCCGGCCCACGCCCTCTGCGCCGCCCGATGCGGCGAAGCCTTGCTGGCATGCGATGAGGCCGATCGCGAGGGCGAACGCGACGCTCTTGATGAGCCCGTGCCCGACATCCCAGAGCCGGACCGACGTGGTCGTCTCGACGAAGTAGCCCCGGATCGTCACGTCGAGGCTCGTCACCGCGACGAAGAGACCGCCGACGACGCCGATGATGTCCGCGATGATCGTCAGCGCAGGGAGCACGACGAGCAGCGCGATGACGCGCGGAACGACGAGCCATGCGAACGGACGGAGCCCCAACGTCCGCAGCGCGTCCACCTCCTCGGATACCTTCATCGATCCGATCTCCGCCGCGAACGCGGCGCCGGAGCGACCGCAGACGATGATCGCCGTCATGAGCGGCGCGAGCTCGCGCGTGACGGAGATGCCGACGAGATCGGCGACGTAGAGGTTCGCGCCGTAGAGCTTGAGCTGGCGCGCCGACTGGTACGCCATGACGAAGCCCATCAGAAAGTTGATGAGGACCACGATCGGAAGCGCATCGGCGCCCGTGCGCTCCAGCAGCGGAGGGACCTCCTTCCAGTGTCCCGATCGCGGCTGGCGAACGAGGCCCACGAGCGCGACGACCATCTCGCCGAAGAACGAGACGACCGCCTTCAGCTCCAGGACGATGCCCAGCGTCGTGCGCCCGATCTGCTCGACCGTGCTCTCCGGCTTGCGCCGCTTCCGCTTTCGCGGCGGCTCGGCGTCGGCCTCGTAGAGGTGCACGAGCGCGCGGAGCTCCTCGGGGGTGCCGACGAGCTCCGTGCGGACGCCCCGCGCCGCGAGGTCCGTGCGGAGAGCGACGAGGAGCGCCATCACGGCGCCGTCGATCGTCCGCGCCTCCGACAGATCGATCGCGATCTCGCCGCGCCTGATGCCGTCGGTCGTTCGATGAAGCTCGCGCCAGATCGCCGCGGCCTCGGCCATGCGGAGGTCGCCGGCGAGACGGAGCTGACCTTCGCGCCGTTCGATCGCGAACGCTCGGTCTCTGTCTTTCGGCAGACTGGTCGTGCCAGAGGCCACGGAGCACAAGCACGCCTCGGACCGTGCCTTGAAATGGGCTCGTCCCCGCTGCTTCGCGGCCGATCCGCGTCCGCATGCAGCAGATCGTCTCGGAGCCGAGGCGCGCCGCTCCCGCGTCAATGAGACAATGCACCACGATCGCTAGAGTGCCGCACGCTCACGGCGTAGTCTGCGCCGTCGCAGGGGGTGCTCGGGCAGGCTCGCGTTTGACGTCGCCCGGCTCCGGCGACGGCTTGCCGAGCAGACCGCCGACGCGGACCTCGCGCTCGTAGATCCGGAACGCGGCCACGAACACGCTCATGACGATCGGTCCGATGATGAGCCCTGCAAGGCCGAAGACCTCGATGCCCCCGAGGAGAGCGATCAACGTGAGGAGTGGGTGGCCATGCCCGTGTCCTCCGACGATGCGCGGGCGGATGACGTAGTCGGCGAGCGACGTCACCACGAAGACCCCCCACGCGAGCATGATGATCGCGCGGACGGCGTGACCATCCACGAGCAAGTAGCCGGCGATGGGGATCCAGATGACGAGCGTTCCGATGATCGGTACGAACGACGCGAGCGCCGTCGCCGCCCCCCAGAGCACCGGCTGGGGGACACCGAGGAACGCGTAGCCGATGCCTGCGAGGACCCCCTGCACGATCGCGGTTGCGATTGTGCCGACGAACGCCGTGTGAGCGACCTCGCGCGCCTCGACGAGAAGAGCTCTCGTGTGGCGAGGCTCGAGAGGAGCGATGCGCTCGATCCGCCGCGCGAGGCCGGGTCCTTCGACGATTGCGTAGTACATCGTCACGAGCGCGACGATGAGAGCGAGCAGTGCTTCGCTCGTCGTCCGGACCACGAGGGCTGCCGTCGTCGCGGCGAAGCTCGCGGCCGCCTCGAGCTCGTGCTGAGCCCATGCATAGACCTTCGACGTGTCGATGCCGATGCGCTCGATCGCTTCCGTCGGACGCTCGCCGATGATGCCGGACAGCGAGCCCGAAGCGCCGTGCGCGTTCAGATGCGCGACCAGCTTCATCAGCTCGTTCGTGATCGCGACGAGGATCGACGAGCCGACGAACGCGAGGAGCAGCCCGTAGATCAACGTGACAATCCCCGCCGCCCAGCTCGAACGCTTGCCGAGCTTCCGGCACAAGATCTTGTACGGGCGCTGCGCCGATACGGCCATCACGCCCCCGAGCACGATCGCGATCCAGAGCGGACCTGCGACGAACACAGCGCCCAAGAACGAGAGCACGACGACCCCAATGAGCGCCCACTTCCGTGTCTTCGGGACGTACGGCGCCGCGTCCGGCAGGGCGGGTGGAAGCGTCGCGCTCGCCGAGGACGATGCGCGGGTCACGCCGCTTTCGGGATGTACGGGCGAGCCCGAGCGCTGAGCCACGCCCAGTGAAGAAGCAGCAGCCGTGCCTCGCTCCTCGGATTGCGGCTGGGACAGCGAGCCTCATGCATCGAGCACAACCATAGTGGCGCGTGTAGCCAAACGTGCACCGAGTCTCCGAGGTTGACGGCCGCTCCTGTCGAGATGAAGCTTCGCGGAGGGGGAACGACGTCGACACCGAGCGAGACCGAGAGAGCGAAAGGACGATTTCGTGGATCGAGCCAAGGGCGCACGTCCGATCGTCGAGTCGCTCGCGTCACGAAGTGGCGTCGTCTCCCGTTCGCGAGACACGTTCGAGCCGGTCGCCGACACCAGGGGGGCGAGCCAGCTCCGCCGCCGGCTCGATCTCGAAGCCGAAGCCAGCGAACGAGCGCCGAGCTCCGCGCGTCGTGACTCGCGCGCCGTCGACGACGAGCCGGAAGAAGGGATCCCGACATCTCCACGGATGATCGCGCTCGGCGCGGTGCCGAAGCGAATCGTCCGCGACTCCGAGCTCCTCAACCTGCCGCTCGATCACCGCGCGGGTTTCGTCCTCGCGCACATCGACGGCTCGACGGACCTTGCGACGTTGATCGACGTGTGCGGCATGACCCACGACGCGCTCGTCGCGCTACTCCAGCAGCTGCTCTCGCTCCGCGTCATCCGGCTCACGTAACCGCGCTCGTACTCGAGCACGTCCAGGGACGAGCGCTCGTACTCGAGCGCGTCGCGCATGCGCGACGACGAGGTGTGTGGCGAGGTCTGCGTCGCGGTCACGAAAGCTTCATTTCACTCGTGAAATGAAGGGAGCGCGTCCCGATCGCGCGATTGACCGAGCCCCGGCGACGATGAGATCCTACTCGTCAGTCCATGCAGACGCTGCCGCCCGACGACCTGCTGCCGGTGCTCGTCGCCGACCTCGCTGACGACGAGGCGCGCGAGGTGCTCGACGCGGCTGCATTCACAGGGGGAAGAGTCTGGGTTCCGCTCGAAACGGCGCCCGTGAGCGCGGCTTCGCACGTCCTCGAAGTCCACACTCCGAGCTCGGAGCCGTTCTTCTTCATCGCACAACCGCTCGGCCCGCCGACCGAAGACGGCTTCCCGCTCCGCCTCCAGCTGATGCCGGATGCCGTGCAGACGCCACCGCCGAAGACCGTCGCGAGCCGGGACGTCGTCCGCGGGCGGCGCTCGCAGACGAGCATGACGCTCAGCGAGAGCCACACCAAGGACCTCTCCTACGTCGGCCCGCTACCCACGGAAGAGGGCGCGCACGACTCGAAGATCGGCCGCGCGCTCGCGGGCGGGAAGCTCCTCATCGAGCAGCTCATCGGGCGCGGTGGGGTCGGTGCCGTCTACAAGGCTCGTCATCGTGAGCTGATGATGCCCGTCGCCGTGAAGGTCCTTCACGAGTCCTTCCAGGGCGACATCGACTTCTGCCGCCGTTTCTACGCCGAAGCGCTCGCGGCGAGCCGCCTCGATCATCCGAACATCACGCGGGTCATCGACTTCGGACAGGAGCCCGACGGTCAGCTGTACTTCGCGATGGAGTACCTCGACGGAGTCGAGCTGCGCAGCGTGCTCGATCGTGAGCGCACGCTCCCGACGCACCGCATCGCGACGATCATGATGCAGGTCTGCGCCGGACTCTCACACGCGCACGCCCGCGGGATCGTCCATCGCGACATCAAGCCGGAGAACCTCGTCCTCGTTCCGAGCCAAGACGACGACGGGCGAGCGACCGAGGTCGTGAAGGTCTGCGATTTCGGCATCGCGCTGCACCGAGCCGTTCCGGTCGAGGAAGAGGGCGTCGTCGCCGGCACGCCCGAGTACATGTCTCCGGAGCAGTGTCGCTCCGACGAGCTCGACGCGCGGAGCGACGTCTACGCGTGTGGCGTCGTCCTCTACGAGCTCGCGACCGGCCAGGTGCCGTTCACGGCCGAGCGGCCGATGCAGATCCTGAACAAGCACCAGTTCACGCCGCCGCTTCCGCCCTCGAAGCTGAATCCTTCGATCAGTCCCGTGCTCGAAGCGATCATCATGAAGGCGCTCGCGAAGGAAGCGAAGGATCGCCATCCGTCGATGCGCGAGATGCGCGCCGAGCTTCGGCGGCTCTTCGAGCCGGGTGGGATCGATGCCTCCCCTGCTCCGCCATCGATGCGCGAGGTGCCGACCTCCGACGAGTTCCGACCGATGGCGCCGCGGGGGCGCCTCCCGACCTTGCCCGAGGACGAGGGCTCCGGGCCAATGCCCGCCGCGAAGAAGAGCGCCGACGCTCCAGCATGGCTCGAGCGCGGGCCCGTCTACGCGAACGCGCATCACACGCCTCCGGGAAACGTCGCCGCCGCGCCGGCGTCGTCGCCCGGTACATCGCCGGACGTCGTCGCCGATACGCTCGCTCAGAACGTCGTCGTCTGGACGACGCGCCTCGCGCAGATGACAGACCCGACCGCGTTCGCGCAGGCCGCGCAGAAGCTCGAAGGTGCGCTCCGGATCCTCGCGCAGCGCGGCGAGGTCGACGCGCTGTGGCGTGTGTCGAGCACGCTCAACGGGATCTCTTCCGAAGGCAACGCGGCCGTCGGTTCGCGCGCGTGGTCGGCGTCGAAGCTGCTCCGCGTCTTCGAGGATCCCGCGATCCTCGTGCAGATTGCCGAGCAGCTCCTGAATGGACCTCCCGAGGCACGCGACAAGGCTCGCCGCCTCCTGGTCAATGTCGGTGTCGCCGGTGCGTACGGGCTCTATGGCGCGCGCGTGAAGCTCGCGCGGGTCGCTGCCGTCCGGCCGCTGTTCGTTACGGTTCTGAAGGACTTCGGCAGGAAAGCCTGGCCGGTGGTGAAGGCGTCGCTCGAGAAGATCGCCGCGACGTCCGCGCCGAACGCGGCGACGCTCGATCTCGCCGAGGACCTGCTCCTGTGCGTTCCGGTCGTGGGCGACGAGTCCGCCGGTCACGTCGTCTTGAAGTTCCTCCGATGGCCGCACTCGAACGTGTGCCGCGCAGCAGCGGCCGCGATCATCAAGCTCTGGCGCGAGCGCGCGAAGCCCGTCTTCGTCGCGATGGTGCAGAGCAAGGAAGACGTCGTGCGCGTCGCGGGCATTGCCGGCCTCCGCCAGCTCGGCGCGGTCGACGAGCATCTCGTGCCCAGACTGCATGCGATCCTCGCGCGGCGCGTCCCCGCCGGTGAAGAGGTGCGCGCAGCGGCGGCCCTGGCCCTCGCCCACGCCTCGGCGACCGCGCGCCAGCCGGCGGTATCGCTCCTGGCGCAGCTCCTCACTCCGCAGCGCAGCGGCTCGACCCCGGAGGCGTCGCCGAGCGCGTCGAGCGCGGGCCTGTCGAAGCAAGACGCCGTCGTCGTGGCGATGGCGCGCTCGCTGCTCACGATCGGCGGCAAGCCCTATCGCGGGCTCATCGCGGAACGCGCAGAGCGAAGCCCGGAGCCGCTCCGCGCGCAGCTGCGGGGCCTGCTCACCCAATAGCGCGCTGATGACGAGGGCGTCGCGATGGACCTCGCGACGTCCCTCTGCGTGCCTCCGCGCCCGCTACTTCGGCAGCACCGGCGGCAGGTCGTCCTTCTGGATGCACGACGACAGGTCGAACAGCATGAACTCGAGCGCCTTCTGCTGCGGAGTGAGATCCGGGGTCGTGCAGCCGGCCGGGAACGGCTTGCCCGTCGTGTCTCCCGCGCCGACGTGGAGATCGCTGTACACGACGCGGCCGCATACCTGATCGTCGGGCGCGCCGACCGGCGTGTTGAACGTGACGTACTCGTGCGCGGTCTTCTTCCCTGCCGCCGGATTCGCGATCGTCATCCAGGAGAGCGCACTTCCGCTGACGGAATTGACGTTGTGGCGCGCCTCCTGGATGGGAAGCGTCTCGCCGGGGCCGGTGAGCGACTGCGTGTTCTTCAGCCACTCCTTCATCGCCGCGCCCTTCGCAAACGACGTGTTCACCGTCGCATTGACGGTCACGTTCGCCGCGGGCTCCGTCTCGAAGCTGCAGCTGCCGCCCTGGCACGTGAAGTCATTCGTCCACGACGCGATGTTCTTCACCTCGGGGACGGGAGAGTTCGAGAACCAGTAATGATGGAAGTGCGAGGTGAAGACGCGCCCCCCGACCTTCGCGTAGTCGTACAGCGCCTGGCGTGCGCTCGTGGGCTTGTTCGTTTCGAGCTCGGCGCCCTCACACGACAACATGACGATGTCGTACTTCTTCAGCTCGTCGACGCTGCCCCAGAGCGACGTCGCTTGCGCGAACGCCGCGCCGCCGCTGAAGGACGAGGTGGCGGAAGCGGAGTCCGTGCTGCCGCCCACGTAGAGGTGAACGCGCGCCTCGGACCCGGCACTGCCGAACTCGGAGTCGTCGAGGCCGATCTTGCGGAGGAGACACTCGAGCGGATCGGCCGATCCCGTCGTCAGCGCCATCCGCGGGATGTCTCCTTCGGTGCGGTTGCGCGGGAGTCGCGTCAGCGCCACATCGGCGGCGGCCGACTGGCAGGCGGCGACCTTCGGGATCGTCACCTTGCGGCGCCACTTCCCAATCTGCATCACGAGCGGGAAGTCCGTGTCCGCCGGAACGTTCTCGAGCCGGAAGTCGCCGTTTGCGTCGGTCGCCGTCAGCGCAATCGGATGACCGGACACACTGGCGTCGCAGCGCTCGCACGTCGGACCGAGGCCCGCGCTGATCGGCGCGAGCTCGCCGTTCGGAACGTAGACGACGACGTTGTAGAGCGGGACCTTGCCCGCGGGATCGAAGACCCTGCCGGTCAGCGTGGTCTTCGATGCGCCGGTGCAGTCCTGCTGGTTGCACTCGAGCCCCTGACATTCACCAGGCTTCCCGCCCTCGTTGTCGTTCGTGCACCCGAACCCGACGCAGCTGCCGTCGCCTCCGTTCGAACCGCTGCTCGATCCGAACGTCGACGACGGCTCATCGCTTCCGCATCCTGGGAGAGCCGCGCCCACGAGCGCGAGCGGCGCGGCGACCGAGCAGACAAGAAGGACGAAGCGTCTCATTCGTTACCTTTCGACGAGAACCGGATTCGGGACAAGGGCCGAGCCGCCTCGCTCAGGGATAACGGCATCGGCCAGCGGTGCACGGAACGCCGCTGCAGCATTCACCGTTCGAGGAGCACATCTGGCCGTAGAGCGCGCACGTGCCGCCATCGGGGAGATTGCCACCAGTGCCTGCGTCCGTTCCGGCGTCGGAGCCGGAGCCGGGGCCGCCTGCATCGGAGACGCCGCCGTCGGGCAGGAGCGTCCCACCGCAAACGCCCTTCGTCGAACCCGGCGCCTGCACGCACGGGATGCCGACGCAGCAGTCGGCCGAGGTGGTGCACTCGCCTCCCTTCGGGATGCACGAGCCGGGCGCGCCGCACTTGTTGTTGACGCAGGGGTTCCCGCAGCAGTCGGCGCTGGTCGCGCACTCACTGCCTGCCGGCGGCGGGTTCGAGCAGTCACCGACGTACTTCACGAGGCAACGCGGGATGCCGAGCGCGTCCTTCGCGCAGCAGTTCGACGGCGTGTTGTTGCAGTTGCCCGCCGGTTGGCCGATCGTCTCGCAGCAGTTGTTCTCGGCGCTGCACGATTCGCTGCCGCCCACCTTGCAGATGCTGCCCGGCTCGCGGCACGCGGTGCCATTGTCGCAGCGGCCGAACTCGTTCGTCGGGCTCGACTTGCTGCAGAAGACGGGGCCATTCTTCGGCTCGGGCGACCCCGACCAGCCGCAGCAGTCGCTGTCGACGCGGCAGACCTCGCCGGTCGGATGGCAGCCGGACGGGGGTTGGCAGACGCGGAAGCCGTTCAAGCCTCCATAGGGACCGCAGGATCGCGAACAGCACGACACTTCGCACTGTCCAGGAGTGTTCGCCCC
Source organism: Pseudomonadota bacterium (assembly GCA_023402175.1). GTDB lineage: Bacteria > Myxococcota_A > Polyangia > Polyangiales > Polyangiaceae > Labilithrix. The sequence continues at coordinate 20,928 of JAEXCN010000036.1, forward strand.
ACCATCCGCGCCCGTGCCGCAAACCGTTCCGCTCGGCTTGCACTGACTCGCGCCTTGCCCCAGCGGCGCACCACAGACGCCGGTGACGTTCGCGCCTGCCTTGACGCAGTTGCCGGTGCAACACTCGAAGTTCGTGGAGCAGACTTCGCCTTGCTGCGTGCAGAACGAGACCGCGCCCGAACAGATGCCGTTGTTGCACATGTTCGAGCAGCACTCGCTCGAGCTCGCGCACGGGTTGCCCGCTGTCCGGCAGGTCGATCCACCATTGACGCTGCCGCACTTCCCGTTCGTGCAAATACCGCTGCAGCAGTCACCGGGCTGACCGCATGCGCCCGGTGTCGGCTTGTCCGGGACGCACTGCTTGTTCGAGCACGCGCCGTTCACGCACGAACCGGTGCAGCACTCGTTCGGAGCCGCGCACTGTTCGTCCGGCGCCTTGCAGACCGTGAGCGGAGGCGCGCACGTGTTCGAGGTGGCGTCGCAGTTCGCGGTGCAGCAGTCACTGCTCTTGGTGCATGTCTGACCGACGACCTTGCACACGCCCGCCTCGTTGATCGAGGCGTCCGACGGCCCTCCGTCCTTGATCGACCCGTCGTCGTTCGACGAGCCATCGTCGGTGCTGCTCCCATCCTGGGAGCTCTGTCCGTCGTCGCCGCCGGCCGAGCCGTCACCGCCGTCTGCTACGGGATCGATCTCGCTCCCTTCGCTTCCGCAGCCGGCGAACACGTTCAAGGCGCCAAGCGTTGCTGCGAGCACTGCGAAAGCACCCCAGGGAAGCTTCCTCATTCCATCCTCCTCGACTCTGCGGGCCGTCGGAACAGCAAGCCAGCACTCGAAACGACGAGCGCGGCGATCACGCGGCGTGCTGGATAGTACCGAATACGATCAAGCGTTAGACAAAACGCCCGCATTCTTGTGGGAGCGCTGCACCGACACGAGGCGTGACCAGCTGGTCACTTGCACGTCCCCCGATTGCAGACCGTCGAGGCCGGACAGCCGCGACCGCACACTCCGCAGTTGTTGCTGTCGTTCAACGTGTCGACGCAGCGCTTACCACAAAGCACCTGTCCCGCGGCGCACACGCACGCGCCGCGAATGCACGATCCGTCCGGGCATACGACGGAGCAGCCGCCGCAATGTTCGGGATCCGATTTCAAGTCGACGCACGCTCCGGCACATGCGCTCGTGCCGCCCGTGCACGTCGGTCGGCACTGACCCGCGTTGCACACCGGTGTTGCGCCGTCACAGCGAACGCCGCAGGCACCGCAGTCGAGGGGCTCGGAGACGAGCGACACGCAATTCGGCCCGCAGCGCGTCTTTCCAGGCGGGCACGTGCATTGGCCTTCGATGCACACGTCCGTCCCGGTGCAGCTCGCGCCGCAGGCCGAGCAATTCAAGTGATCGCTCGCGAGGTCGACGCAGCGCCCGGCGCAGTTCGTCACCCCGGGACCGCACGAGGCAGCGCACGTCCCGCGGTCACAGAGCGGCGTCGCCTCCGCGCATGCGCTCCCGCATTGGCCGCAGTTCGTAGGATCGGTCCGCAAATCGGCGCACGTCGCGCCACACGCGACCTCGGTCCCATTGCAGGACACAGGCGTGACGGTACCGCTGTCCTCTTCGCCGCCGTCGATGGCGGGATTGGCTTCCGGGAAATCGAAGGCGACGCGCCCGCACGACGTCGACGAGAGCAGCCCGACCGCTGCTACGATCCCGACGCGGCGCCATCCCCGAGTATCCATCGTGCGAGCCACAAGCATGCCGCAACTCCGACGATGAGCGAACCGCTCGTGCTCGTCATCCTTCTCGGGACCAGCCCCGACCCGACCACGGACGGGATGATGGCGGCCGCGCGCCGTGCGCTCGGACCCGACGCGATCGTGCTCGCCGACACGTCGCCGGTGGCGACGGACGAGGAAGCGCTCGCGATCGGAGCACGAGTGCGTGCACGGGCAGTCGCTCGCGTCGGCTGGGCGGGCGATTCCCAGAGCACCGCGCGCCTGCACGTCCACGTCGCACCCGCGGACGAGTGGGCCGACGACGAGCTCAGGTTCGTCGCGAACGACGCCCCGAGCGAGAAAGGGCGGACCGTCGGGTACGCGCTCGCGACGATGGTGCAGCGGATCGAGCGCGAGCGCGCGGAAGAGCGGGAGCGGGAGCTCACGCCGACGAAGGGAGCATCCGGAGCCGAGCCCACCCTCGGCGCTGCAGCACCGGCCGATCCGAGCGCGCGTGACGAAGCGCAAGGGGCTCCTTCCCAGCGCGCATCGAGCGCCGACTTCGAACGACGCTTCGATGTGATGGCGCTCGGCACCGGCGCGCTCGGCGGCGGAGCGACATCCGCCGGAGGGGCTGGAGCGATCCGTTGGTGGCCCGTATCGCGCGTCGGTTTCCGTGCGGCGATGGGTGCGCGGGCCGGCGCGCTCACCGAGGTGGACGCCTCGACGATGACGCTCTTCGCGGCGGCAGGTCCGGGCTATCGGGTTCCGATCGGACGTTCGCTCGAGCTCGGTGCACGAACCGACTTCGTGTTCCTCCAGCATTCGGTCACGCGCCGGCACCCCATCGCCACGACGACGCACGCACGCTGGCTCGCGGCCGTCGATCTCGTCGTCGAAGCGAGCTTGTCCTTCGGTCCTCACGCCGCCCTCGTTGCGGGCCTCGGAGCGGAAGTTGCGTTCGGGACGACTGCGGTGAGCGTAGGAGGGGTGCCCGCGGCCGACATCCCACCTGCGCGCGCAATCGCGGAGGCTGGCGCCCGATTTCGCTTCTGAGCGTGTCGGATCCCGCGAGGGTCACGGTACTGTGCACTCGAATGGCGAAGCCGCTGCTCAGGATCGTCTCGAGCCACGAGCCCGAGAAGAAGCCGACGCGGAGCGCGCCGAGGTCGCATGCGCTCGACGACGCGCAGCTGCTTGCGGCCGTCCACAGCGGCGACGAGCACGCTGCGTCCGAGCTGCACGACCGGCTTCGGCCCCGGGTCGACGCGACGATCCGTTCGCTCGTCGGACCCGGGCACTCGGAGCACGATGACCTCGCGCAGCAAAGCTTCGTCGAGCTCGTGCTCTCTCTCGATCGGTACCGCGGAGAGTGCTCGCTCGAGACGTGGGCGGCGACGATCGCAGCTCGGACCGTGTTCAAGTACCTCCGTCGCCGGACCACCGAGCGAAAGATCTTCCGGGAGACACGCGAAGAGATGCCGGTCGAGAGCTCGAGCCCGACGAGCCTGAAACGTCAAGTCATGGCACGGAACATGGCGAAACGGATCCGCCAGTATCTCGAAGCCATGGATCCCGCGAAGGCCGAAGCCTTTCTCCTCCACGACGTGTGCGGATTCGACGCGCGTGAGGTGGCAGGCATCGCCGGCATCAGCGAAGCCGCAGCGCACGCGCGGATCGCGCGCGGCCGTCGCGAGCTGCACGAGAAGCTCGCGGTCGATGCCGAGCTCCGCGACGCTTTGATCGACATGGAGG
>JAEXCN010000050.1 GCA_023402175.1 Pseudomonadota bacterium
CAGCCGCGACCGAGGTCGATGGGCCTGTCGAGCGTCACGCAGATCACGGCGGGCGACGGCACGACGTGCGCGCGCTTCGACGACGGGAGCGTGAGTTGCTGGGGAGCCAACTACGGGGGAACGATCCCGCTCGATCCTCCTCGATACGACTACGAGCCTCACGATCCGACGCCTGCGAGCATCAGCGGCGTCGCACGCGTAGACGTAGCTGCCCGCGGGGCGGTCTTCGCGACGAAGACCTCGGGCGAGCTCTGGGCATGGGGAGCCAATACGGAGGACCAGCTCGCGCGCGCCTCCGAGAGTGCCAAGTTCCTCGGCCCGGGCCCCACCGACCTCACGGCAACCTGCGATCCCGCAGGCCCTGGCGGGTGCACGAAGGTCGTTCGCGCCGGCGGCGCCTCGTCCCCCATGGGAAACGAGGGCTCGATCAGCTTCGCGATCGCCACCGACGGGCGCATGTACATCTGGGGCAGCTCGCATGAGATGGTCGCTTATCCAGGTGCCGTGCCGATCGTGGTCGACGGTCTCGCGAACGTCGGCAGCGCGGCGGCGACGACATCACACCTCTGCGCGGTGGCGGACGGCCGACTCTACTGCTGGGGCCCGGACGGCATGGCAGCGTGCACCGGCGTCGCCGATGCCGCGCGCAAGCCGCTCGAGATCCGCACGCTCGGGAAGGCCCGCCCTCAACAAGTCGCGGTCAGTCACAGGCACACGTGCGTGCGCATGAACGACGGCACGATCCAGTGCTGCGGGGCCGACGACAAGGGACAGCTCGGCGTGGCGGATCTCGATGCGGGTAAACCGTTCGCGAGGACGCTCGTGGAGACCCAGGGCCTTGCAGGACGCGCAGTCAGCGTCGCCGTCGCCGTCTCGACGACGTGCGCGCTCCTCCAAGGCGGCACGGTGCAATGTTGGGGCAACAACACCAACGGCGAGCTTGGTGGAGGGGCGACCGACGAGGAGCGCCATCCCATCCCAGCGACCGTGAGCTTCGAGTGAGAGGCGTTCCATCGTGATCGTCACCGACAGACTAAAGAGCTCGCGTCCCGCCCTCCGACTGGGCGCGTTGCTCGCTACGATCGCGTGTGCCTTCGCTGCTGCGGCGCTCTCGAGCTCCTGCGCCGCGAGCTCCCGGAGCTTCATGGAGGAGAAGCCGGGTGACGGTCTCGTCCCCGTCGATGGAGGCTCCCCTACGCCGCCGCCGTCGTGTGAAGGGCTCGTCTGCTCGCGCGACATGAAGAAGGTCCTCGCCGGCTGCACGGGCGACGTCGTCCAAGAGTGCGGTCCGGACAAGGGCTGCGCTGCAGGCGCGTGTGTGGATCCGTGTACCGCAGCCGAGCTCTCGAGCGGGTCGGTCGGCTGCCACTTCTGGACGTTGCCTCCCGACGAGTCGGTGTACGGCCCTGGCTCCTGCTTCGCCGCGATGGTCGCCAACACGTGGGACCGTGCGGTCAACATCACGGCGGCTTACGGAACGACGACGCTCGATCTCGCGCAGTCCGTCTTCACCGTCGAGATGAACGGGACGGAAGCCATCTACACGAAGCTCGAGGGCGCACTTCCGCCTGGCCAGGTCGCCGTCGTCTTCCTTTCCGAGAAGAGGCCCGGCGGGCTGCAGCACTTCTCGAGTTGTCCTGACGGCACGATGGGCGCGCTGAATGCGGATCCGGTCGTCCACGGAAGCGCGATCACCAAGGCCTTCTCGATCACGACCGACGCCCCCGTGAGCGCGTACTCGATTTACCCCTACGGCGGCGCCTCCACTTATTACCCGTCGGCGACGCTCCTCCTTCCGACGTCGTCGTGGAGCCGCAACTACATCGCGGTGAACGCGTGGCACTTCGTCACCGATCCGAGCGTCCACGTCGCGGGCTATCCGACGCTCCAGGTCGTCGCGACCGAGGACGACACGGAGGTTCGGATCCGACCCAAGGTCGACATCTCCGATGGCAACGGCTTCAAGGGCGGTCCAGCGGGGCAGATCAAGACGTGGAAGCTTGCGCGAGGAGAAGCGCTGCAGCTCGTGCAGTCCGCAGAGCTCACCGGGAGCCCGATCGAGTCGGACAAGCCCGTCGGCCTCTTCGGAGGGGCGCGCTGCACGCTCGTCCCGGAGACGGCCTTCGCGGCGTGCGACGATCTCCATCAGCAGATCCCGCCGCTCTCGCAATGGGGGAACACGTACGCGCTCGTTCCGTATCGATCGCGCGTAGCCGAAGCGGTCGAGCGCCTCGAGACTGTCCCCTATCGTCTCGTCGGCGCCGTATCGGGGACGGTCCTGTCCTACGATCCGGCGCGGCCGCGCGGAGCGCCGGAGTCGCTCGCGGCGGGTGAAGTCGCCACGTTCATGAGCGACGAGCTCGTCGTCGTAAAGAGCCAGGACTCCGATCACCCATTCCACGCCTCACTCCTGATGACCGGAGGCTGGTTCGTCGGAAACAACGTCTATTCGACGAACGGCGATCCCGATTTCGTCAACGTCGTCCCCGCCGATCAGTTCCTCGACCGCTACGTCTTCTTTGCGGATTACACGTACCCGGACACGACACTCACGCTCGTCCGCCGCAAGACCGAAAAGGGCTTCATGCCCGTCGAGCTCGACTGCGCCGGCGAGGTCCAGGGATTTCGGCCGCTCGGGAAGAGCGGCGAGTTCGACTACGCTTGGGTACAGCTCACGAAGAGCTTCGCGTCGACGACCGCGCAGTGCGGCGCGGGCCGCCGCGAAGCCAAGAGCGACGGACCGTTCTCCGTCACGGTCTGGGGTCTCGGCCCGTGGGCGAGCTACGGCTACGCCGGCGGAACCGGAAGCCGCTCGCTGACGAAGGTCGAAGTCCCGGTGAAGTAGCTCGCACGCCGCCAAGGACGGTCAGCGCTTGGCGTCGCCGAGCAGCTCGCGCGCGATCACGAGGCGCTGCACCTCGCTCGTCCCCTCGTAGATGCGGAGGACGCGCGCGTCGCGGTAGAGGCGCTCGACGAGGTAGTCACGCGAGAAACCGTAGCCGCCGTGGACCTGCACCATGCGATCGACGACGCGCCCGCACGCCTCCGACGCGAAGAGCTTCGCCATGCTCGTCTCGCGTGCAGCCTTGTCGCCGGAGTCGAGGAGGCGCGCTGCACGGAGCGCGAGCAGCCACGCCGCGTCGAGATCGGTCCGCGAATCGGCGAGGACGAACTGCGTGTTCTGGAAGTCGGCGAGCGCGCGGCCGAACGCGCGTCGATCGCCGGCGTAGCCGACGCCCGCAGCGAGCGCGGCCTCCGCGATCCCGATCGAGAGTCCGGCGATCCCGACGCGGCCCGCTCCGATCGCCCCGAGCGCCATCGCGTAGCCTGCGCCGCGCTTGCCGATCAGGTTCTGCGCAGGCACGGGGCAACTCTCGAAGTGGAGCGCGACGGTGCCGGACGCGCGCTGCCCCATCTTGTCTTCTTCCTTGCCGACGACGAAGCCGGGCGTGCCGCGCTCGACGACGAACGCGCTGATCCCCTCGGGACCAGGGCCGTCCGTCCGCGCGAAGACGAGGTGGATGCCCGCATGCGCGCCGCTCGTGATCCACATCTTCGTTCCGTCGAGGACGAAGGCGTCGCCATCGGCGCGCGCGGTCGTCGTCAGGGCAGCAGCGTCCGATCCACATCCAGGCTCGCTCAGGGCGAAGCTGGCAGGGCCGAGCTTTCCCTCGGCGTACGGGCGTAGCCAACGCTCCTTTTGCTCGGACGAGGCGTGATCGGCGAGGATCTTCGACGTCAGGTTGCTCGAAGCGAGGACGACGGCGGTCGATGCGCACGCCTCCGCAATCGCCTCCATCGCGAGCACGTAACCAACGTTATCCGTCCCGGCCCCGCCGTCGGCTTCGGGCACCTTCATCGCGAGGAGCCCGAGCCCGGCGAGCTCCTGGAGCTGCTCGAGCGGGAACGCGCCCGTGCGGTCGCGCTCGGCCGCGCCCGGGGCGAGCCTCCGCACGGCGAAGTCGCGCGCCGCGTGTGCGATCAGCCGTTGCTCTTCGCTCAGCGGGAATCCGAGCCGATCCAGGATCCGTGTGCTCTCGATCATCGCGTCACCTTCGAACAGCGAGTGCTCGCGATCGGATCTGACCGAACGTGGCCCGCTTGGGAAGCGCCCACGTGTCGAAATTGACAGGTTACCTGTCATTCTGAAGGATGCCGACATGAGCTCCGCAAAGCCGAGGCCTCCGCGCCTCCTTCGGAACAGGCGTCGTGCGGGAGAGCTCCGCGCGGTCATCGACGAGACGATCGCGCTCTTCCACCGCGTGCGCTGGGTCGCCGAGCTGATCTACGGAGACGAAGGACGCGGGACCGCGCGTCGCGGGATCTTGCGCGGAGTCGTCCGGTACGGTCCGCAGACGGTCCCCACGCTGGCGCGGCGGCGCTACGTCACGCGACAGCACGTTCAGGAGGTCGTCGATGCGCTCGTCGCCGAAGGGCTCGTCGAGCTCTGCGCGAACCCGGCGCACGCGCGCTCGCGGCTCGTGCGGGCAACCGCTCGCGGAGCGGCGCTGGTGAAGCACATGGACGACGTCGATGCGAAGGTCCTCGAGGCGGCCGCAGGTGGGATCGCGACGCGCGACGTCGAGATCGCCGTGCGTACGCTGCGCGCCGTGCGCGAAGGCTTCGAGGACACGGCGCGCTGGTCGGCGGCTGTGCCCGCGCTCGTGTCATCGCGCGCCCGTCCGTGATCGCGAATGACGTCGCCGTGAAGGGGGTGCTGCAGGACAGCATGGTGCGCAGGTGTAGGAGCATGGGTCCCGCGATTCGCCCAGCTTTTCGGCGCAGCAGCATCTCGGACCTCGAAACTTTGGAGTTTTTCGGACGGCGATGACGACGGATGGCTGGTCTCGATGTTGCTGATGCTCGAGTGCGCACGACGCACTCGCGACGCTTCCTTTCTCGACTCACTCCCGCTTCCTTCCTTCTCGACGCGCTTCCGCTTCCTTTCTTTCTCGGCGCGCTCCCGCTTCCTTCCTTTCTCGTCGCACTCCGCGACGCTTACTTTCTTGCCTTTGCGGCCATCGCATTCGCTCGTTCGTCCAGCTCCTCCGGCGAAGAGGCCTCGTCATCCGAGGACCAGGCCTCGTCGTCGGAGGCGCTCATCCCGTCCGGTGTGACGGCGAAGATCGCGCGGAGATACGCGCCCCTCGCCGCCACCGATAGGGAGATGTTTCCCGAGGTCATCTAGAGTGAGCGGGTGAGCCCCGAACCATCCGAGAGCGCGTCCCGCCGAATGGCTGGCCGCCGCTGGTGGCGGGACGCTCGGCTGTGGCTCGCCGCGGTGCTCGGCGCCTGGCTCTTGTTCGTGTGGCTCGTGCCCGCGAGCACGTTGATGCTCGCCGTCGACGACGCTTACTACTACCTCCGCATCGCCCGGAACGTGGGCGATGGCAGAGGGATCACGTACGACGGCGTCGAGCCGACGACGGGCTTTCATCCGCTCTGGCTCCTCGTCGTCGTGCCGCTCACACGGATCGGCGGAGGTGAGGCTGACGTCGTCATGCGCGCGATGCTCACGACGAACCTCGCGCTCGTGGCCGCGAGCGCGATGCTCCTGGTCAGACACGAGGGCGCGCGCGTCGCGATGATCCTCGCGCTCTTTCTCGCGAGCTTCTGGGCGAGCAAGGTCCTCGTGTGCGGGCAGGAGTCGAGCCTCGCCTTCCTCGTGATGACGGTGTCGTTCATCGCGGCGGCGAGGGGCGCACGCGGCTCGGTGCTCGGCGTGCTCGCAGGAGCGCTCGTCTGGTCGAGGTTCGCGCTCGCTCCGATGGCGCTCGGTCTCGTGCTCTACCCGCTCGCCGACCGTCGCAAGCACGCGCTCGCCGAGGCGGTCGTCGCAGCGGGGACGGCGCTGATCGTCACCGCGCCATGGCTCGCATGGGTCCACTCCGTCGACGGCCGCTTCGTGCCGGTCAATGCGTCGACGAAGCTCGACGAGGGTGTCGATGCCGCGATCGCCTTCGCGGTGCTCGTGCCGATCGCCGTCGTCGTCGTCGCGCGCTGGAGCGCGACCGCATCTTCGCTCATGCAAGGCCGCGAGCGGCTCGTTCCGTTCGTGCCTCTCCTCACGCAGGTCGTTGCGCAGCATGCGGTCGATCTCGTCGTCCGAGGCCGCCTCGTGCCCGAGCCCTGGAGCCTCGCTCCGCTGGCGCTGTTCCTCGTCCTCGCCACCGCGCGCCTCGTACGCGGGCCCTTCGGTCGTATCGTTGCGGGCGGCTGGATCGCCTCGGCGGTCGCGATGTGGCTCCTTCGTCTCCAGCCGTCGAGCTGGTCGGCCTATGCCGCATCGGCGCGCACGGGCGACTGGCTCGCGGCGCACGTGTCGCGCTCGGCCACGATCGCCGGATGGGACTCGGGCATCATCGCAGCGCGCGCGCCGCAGCGGTTCGTGAACCTCGACGGGCTCGTGCACTCGGTGGCCGTCGCGCGGGCTGTGAAGCACGGCGAGCTGCGCGCCTACCTCGACGACGTGCTCCGTCCGGATTTCGTCGTCGGTTACGTCGTGCCCGGCAGCACCGACGTGAAGTCGACGGAGCTCGGTGACCTCTCCGTCGTCCACGTCGAGTGCGCGAGCTTCCGCGGCCTCTTCGAGCTCGAGCCGCGCACCTATCCGATCGTGGTGCTCGCTCATCACGATGTGAACGCGTCCAGCGGTCCGCCGCTCGCGACGGCGACCGACGGGCTCTGCGCCGAGTGACCGCACGCTCCGCCCCTTGATTTCCATCGACTCGCTGCCACGATGCGCGGCGAGAACGAACGATGAAACACATCGCCGTCATCACGACCACGGGCAGCGCAGACGAGGCTCGCCGGATCGCGCGCGACATCGTCGAGCGGCGGCTCGCGGCCTGCGCGCACGTCTCGGAGATCGAGAGCTTCTACGTCTGGAAGGGAGCGCTCGAGAACGAGAAGGAGCACCGCATCGTCTTCAAGACCACCGCTGCCCAGTACGACGCGGTCGAGCGCGCGATCAAGGCGCTGCATTCGTACGAGGTGCCCGCGATCTACGCGGTGCCGCTCGAGCGGATGTTCGGGCCGTACGCGGCGTGGCTCGAAGAAAACAGCGCCGGAAACGGCGGCTAGGAAGCTGGCGAGCACGACGATATTGACGCCGGCCCGGGCGAGGCATATCTGATTCGTGTCCTCGGACCTTCGTGTCTGCGGGCCGCGCGGCCTTTCGCCCACCTTGGGTGACGCGCGTTAGAAATATCACCCTAAGCCGTTGGGAATTGCCGCTGAGCCGAGAGCTCACGGCACATCGGCACAAGCGTGGGCGGAAAGGCTGCCCATGTTCACCGTTCCGCTACGTGCCCGTCCTGCATCGCCTGCCTTTGCGGGCCTCCCGTTCTCGCCGGAGGCTCTGCCCGCGGCGAATCTGCTCGTCCTCGGTACCGGGGTCGTCGGCTCCGAGGTCGTCTCCCAGGTGCAGCTCCTCGCGCGATCGCCGCGCCTGGCCGGCGCTGCCATTCGCCTCGTGGGCCTCGCCAACAGCCGCTCGGCCATCTTCGATCGGCGCGGCGTAACGGCCAACGAGGCGATCGATCTCTGCCGTCCGCGTGCGTCGAAGCGACTGCCGACTCCGTTCGATGTCGCCGCGTGGCGAACGCAGATTGCGACGCTCGCGTCGCTTCCGGGAGCGGTGCTCGTCGACTGTACGGACGCGTCGGGCATGGAGGTCGTCTACGAAGAGGCGCTCGCTCGCGGCATCCACGTCGTGACCGCCAACAAGGCGCCGCTCGTCGCGCGCCTCGACCGGATCGGCGCGCTCAGGACAGCTGCCGCGGCGAGCGGTGCACAGCTCCGCTACGAGGCCACCGTGGGCGCGGGGCTGCCCGTCGTGCACACGCTGCAGTCCCTCGTCCGTACCGGCGATCGCGTCGACGTCATCGAATGCGCCGTCTCGGGATCGCTCGCGTTCGTGACGGACGCGATCCGGAGGAAGGTCCCGCTCTCGCACGCGCTCGAGGATGCGATCGCCGCCGGTCTGACCGAGCCCGACCCGTACGTCGATCTCTCGGGTCTCGACGTCGCACGCAAGGCGGTCGTCCTCGCGCGTGAGGTCGGTGCAGCGATCGAGCTCGAAGACGTCACGGTCACGCCGTTCGTTCCTCGACACGTGCTCGAAGACGTCCAGGCCGGTGGGCTCGACGCGTTGCGACGGCACGACGCTACGTGCGCCGAGCACTTCGCTCGCATCGCAGCAGGTGGCGCGAAGCCGGCTTATCTCGCTCGCATCATCGTCGAGCACCGGCCCGGCCGTCGCGTCGCGGCGCACGCCATGGTGGAGCTCGTCGGCGTCGATCGCCATCACCCGGCGGCGAGCCTCGCCGCGGGTGCGGCATCGATTGCATTCTACACGGACAGGTACGGGCCCGAGCCGCTCGTCATCCAAGGAGCCGGCGCGGGCGGAAGCGTCACGGCAGGCGCGCTGCTCGCCGAGGTCCTCGAGCTGGCGCAGAACCGTCCTCGGAGCGCATCGCTCGGATCCGCTGCGTGAGGATCTCGTCACGCTGCGGCCCTTCGGCCGGCGGCTAGCGCCCTCGACGTGGGGGCGCCAGCCGGCCGCGGGGACGTCACAGAGACGCCAGGATCGCCCGCAAATCGTGGGCCGCGCCTTGCTCGTAACTCTGCCGTGAGGTACGCCTCCCCCGCCTGATGAAGCTCTCCTTCGCCCTTCCTTCGCTCCTCCTCGGACTCGTCGCGTGGTCGGCAGGGTGCTCGTCGGAGAGCGACGAGCGGAACCGCGCGACGCCCGACGGACCGGACTCGGGCAAGATCGGCCAGGGCGACGCCAGCACGGAGGATCCGGGCGGGAAGATCGAGACGGACATCGTCTTCGCCGACGGCACCACGTTCCAGAAACGGGATTGCACGCTCACCGTTCGATGGGAGGGCGGCGGCAACGACGTGAAGATCGCGGGTGAGTTCACGAGCTGGGCCAATGGCGCGCTCTCGATGACGAAGAACGGCAACGCTCACGAGATCGTGCTCTCGCCGGGCACGAACCTCGTCGGCGGCCAGCTCTACGCGTACAAGATCATCACTGACGGCAACTGGCGGCTCGATCCGAAGAACCGCTATCGCAAGATCGTCGGCCCGGAGATGAACTCGGCGCTCGTCCTCCCCGCGTGCGAGAGCGGGCCCGAGACGCTTTCGGGAAAGGTCGACGTCAGCCGCGGCGAGATGAAGGTCCGCGTCGCGGTGCGCTCGGCCGCGGACGGCGACGCGCCCGAGCGCGTGAAGGCGAGCCTCGACAGCAAGGGCGTGCCGGCTGGCAGCTTCACGATCGATGCTGCGGGAGGCGCGATCGACTTTTCCTTCAGCGGGCTCGAGAAGGGCAAGCACACGCTCTCTCTCCGCAGCTTCGACAAGCAGGGCCGCGAGTCGGAGCCGGTGGACCTCCCCTTCTGGGTCGAGGACGAGCCTTTCGACTACCGCGACGGCATCCTCTACATGATGCTCATCGATCGCTTCGCCAACGGCGAGAAGGCGAACGACAACCCAATCGCGGGTCCCGTCCACTACGACGCCGACTGGCACGGCGGCGATCTCCAGGGCGCGCTCGAGGTGTTGAAGAGCGGCTACTTCGAGAAGCTCGGCGTCCGTACGATCTGGCTCTCGCCGCTGAACGCGCAGACGGACAAGTGGCAGACCGGCGACGGCAACCAGATCTACAGCGCGTACCACGGCTACTGGCCAATCAAGGCGCGCGAGGTCGAGCCGCGCTTCGGTGGCGGCGCCGCGCTGAAGGCGTTCGTCGCGGAGGCGCACAAACGCGGGATGCGCGTGCTCCTCGACCTGATCAACAACCAGGTCCACGACGATCACGAGTACGTGAAGGCGCACCCGGACTGGTTCCGCAAAGTCTGCAAGTGCGGAGACGACGCGAACGGCTGCGGCTGGAGCGTGAAGCCGTTCGAGTGCCTGTTCCAGGAATACCTGCCGGACATCGACTGGACGAACCCCGAAGCCGAGAAGCAGTTCATCTCCGACGCGGTGAGCTGGATCGCGGCGTTCGATCTCGACGGCTTCCGCGTCGACGCCGTGAAGCACGTCGAGGCGAACAGCGTCTACAACATGCGCGCCGAGCTCTCGCGCCGCTTCGAGCAAGGTGGCGCCCGTATCTTCATGGTCGGCGAGACGGCCGTCGGCGAGAACGATCAGGGCACGTTCTTCGGCGAGAGCTTCTCGAACGGCTTCGAGTGGATCGACGCGTACACGGGCCCGACCGCGCTCGACGGGCAGTTCGACTTCCCGACGCGCCACAACATGGCCGACGGCCTCGTCAACGGCGACAAGCCGCTGAACGACGTCGAAGATCAGATCAAGAAGGCCGAGACCCGCTATCGCCCCGGCAACCGTCACGTCCGCTTCCTGAACGGCCACGACAACCCACGCATCGCGAGCATCGCCGCGAAGGATCCGAAGCTCGGCTGCCGCTGGGCCGACGGCTGCCGCGACGACGCGCTCCCGCCGCTCGCGTACTCCGATCCGCAGGTCTACGTGAAGCTGAAGCGCGCGCTCACGGTGCTCTACTCGATGCCCGGTGTGCCGTACCTCTATCAAGGCGACGAGGTCGCGTTCGGCGGCGGCAGCGATCCGGACATGCGCCGCAACATGCTCTTCGGCGATGGGCTGTCGGCCCTCGAGATGGCGCGGCCCGGCACCGATGCGCCGGCGCTCACCGCCGCGCAGCTCGATCTGCGCGAGTGGGTCCGGAAGCTCGGCGCGACGCGCTCGGCCTCGCGCGCGCTTCGCCGCGGCGAGCGCAAGACGCTCCTCAGCGAGGGCGATCTCTGGGTCTACGCGTACCAGTCTGGCGCGAGCGAGATCGCGGTCATCGCGATCAACCGCGGCGCCGCCGTGAACGGCCGCACGATCGGCGCAGGGCAGCTCCAGCTCGGCAGCGTCGCGAGCTTCGCCAGCGCGCTCGGCACCGGCTCGGCGACGAAGAGCGGATCGGATCTGACGATCTCGCTCGGCGCCGGCGAAGCGGCGATCTTCGTCGCAAAGTGATCGGCTCCGGCGAAGCGCCGTCTTCGTCACGCAGGTGATCGGCGGGTCGCCCCCAAAGACGCGAGGACCGACCGAGCTCGCGCCCGATCGGTCCTCGTCGATTCAGAGACGGAGATGCCGAGACTTTACTGCTGAAGCTCCAGCGTCTCCTTCGTGTCGGCCGCGACGTCGGCTTCCGTGAACGCCGCCTTCAGCCACTGCTTCTGCGAATACTCGCGCGTGTAGTCGTCGTAGTGCGGCGAGGCCGGATCGGTCGAGAGGCTGTACGTCACGAAGGTGCTCGCATCGAGCCCCGCCTGCGTGAACGCAACGACCTGCATGTAGCTGTTGCCGTAGAGCATCGGGCCGTAGCCTGTGTCGGTCTTCAGCGTCGGGAACCCGTCGACCTGCGCGATGGTGAAGTTGCCCGTGCGCTGGAAGCCTCCGGGGATCGCGATGCGATCGCTGTTGCCGCCCTTACCCGCACGCCACGACACGGAGGAGCGCGGCGCGTCGAGCGCGAAGCCCGCCGCCGTCACCGCGCGGACCGCAGCCGCGAAGGCCTGCTGGACCTCCGGGGCGGAGAGGTCCATGTCACGCGGGGTGTTGATCGGATCGGCCTTGTCGAACGGGACCTTGTACGAAACCTTGGTGTCGTTCATGAGCGCCTCGATCCGGAACCAGATCTCGTCCCAGACGTGGCTGCCCTTGCTGTCGGCGTTGTTGCGATTGTCCCACGCCTTGAGCGCGTCGCACGCGGGCTTCGTCTGCACGTCGACCGGCGGATTCACGGCTTCGCCCGTGAGCGGATCGACCGTCAGGCTGATCGTCGCCTGACCGCACACCGCGTCGACGAACGGCGTCTTGAACCGCTCCGCCGAGAACACGCGCGAGCCGAGGACGAGCTGCTTCACCGCATCGGCCGTCACGTTGTTGCCCGGAAGCCCGTCGGTGCCGGCGACGCGATCGAGGACCTGCTGGTGGCAGAGGCGCGAGCGAAGCGACTGCGCGTACTCCTCACGGCCGACGATCTTCGCGAAGCCCGTCGTCGGAGCCTTCGTGTTCGTCAGCCAGTAGCTGTCGTTGCAGTTGACGACCCAGTCCTTGCGCTCGACCTTCGGGAGCTTCTCGGCGGGGAAGATGCCGGGCTGCGGAGCCGCGGGATCGACGGCCCAGTCACACGCCTTCTTCGATCCGTCGAGGAGCGGAAGCCCGGGCGCGTTCGAGGAGAGGAGGCCGGAGAGGAGGAACACCTCGCAGCTCTTCGCCTGATCGTCGGTCACGTTCGGAACGACGGTGAAGTCCGCGTAGTACGCGTTGCCGTCCTTGTCGGCGGCCGTCGTGTTGACCCACGGGACCGCGACCTCCTCTGCGTGGATGCGCTTGAACTCGTCGAGGTTCTTCGCCATGTTCCAGCGCGCGAAATTCCTGATGAGGCGGAAGTTCTCCGCGTTCGCGTCGCGGATCGAGAACGCCTGCTCCAGCGTCCAGTCGAACGCCGAGTTGCCGAGATAGATCATCGGCCCGTACTCGGACTTGTAGAGCGTGACGCTCCGCGGAGAGCTCTCGCCCTTCACCTCGATCGAGAGCGGAACGGGCGTGATCTTCTTCTCGACGACGTCGTCCTGGATGTACGTGAGCGGATCGCCCGCCTTGAGCTTGAGCGCGTAGGGCGTGAAGCGATAGGCCGTCGACACGGTGTGGCTCCACGCGAAGTTCTCCGTGAAGCCGATGAGGACGACAGGCACGCCGTAGAGCGACGCGCCCTGGATATCCATCTTGCCGGGGACGCTGAGATGAACCTGGTAGAGGCGCTCGCCGCCGAACCACGGGAAGTGCGGGTTGCCGAACTGGATGCCGCCGCCGCCGGTGACCTCACTGCCGAAGGCGTACATGTTGCTGCCGAGCTCGCCGTTCCGGTACGCCATGAACTTCGGCGCGACGCTCGCGAGGCCCTTGCCCACTTCGATCTGCGCTTTCTTCATGTCGGAAGGCGGCGGAGCCACGTGCGCGTTCATCGGGTGCGCCGCGGCGATGCCGTCGATGAAGTTCGCCGAGCTGGCGAGCAGCGAGAGCTTGTAGAAGCGGAGGTACATGTCCTCGTCGTTGATCTCGCGGACCCACGGCTCGTCGCGGCACGCGAGATGGCGGCCCTCGTGCTTCCCCATCTTCAGCTCGCGGACGTAACGCGACACGCCCGCGGCGTAGCCGCGGATCATCGCCTGCATCTCGGTATCGAGCGCCTCGCGCGACTTCTCGATGACGTCCTTCGTCATGAGCATCTGGTAGACGGCATCGCTGTTCACGTTGCTCTTCGACCCCGTGTTGCCGAGGTCATACGGGACGTCACCGAAGTACTTCGCGCGCTGTCCGCGCACCGTGAGGATCTCCTCCTCGAGGAGGCACAGGTTGTCTTCGGCGAAGACGTAGCCGTAGCCGTAACCGAGGCCACCCAGGTCATCGGCTTTGACGTGCGGAATGCCGAGCGACGTGCGGCGCACCGTGGCCTTGAACGGCTCGTGCGGACCGTCACCGTCGTCGAGCGCCTTGGGCCCGGGTGCGGAGCTGTCGTCCTCACCACATCCAGCGGCGAGCATGACGGGGGCTGTGAGGAGTGCCAAAGAGAGAAGACCAAGCCGGCGAAAAAGAACGCTCATCGACTGCCTTTCGTGGGCTTTGTGGTTTCCGGGGCGAAACGAGGCGGTTACGCCCTCGTCAGAGAAACGGCAAGCGCCCTTCGAGTCTCCGTACCCGGCTCCCGCCAAATGTAGGCACATGTCAGCCGAAACCACGGTCATCGCGTCGATCCACATCGGCGGGCGAGACCGACGGCACGTTGCTCGACCGGCGTCGTGTGCCTGCTCGCGCGGCGCGTCGTGCTGGGCGGCCGTCACACTCCGCGAGCGCGGGTCGATGCAGTGGCATGGTACATGGCGGGCTGTCTCGGTCGGGGTCGATCGCCTTCCTGCTCCTCCTTGCTCCGATCGGCTGCCAGCGGACGCCACCTGCGGCAACCGATCCGCCCGCGGTCGCAACGACGAAGCCATCGACGAAAGCGCCCGAGCCCGCGCGCACGTTGCCGATCGAGCGCGAGACGGCGATCCGCGAGAGCAGCGGGCTCGTGCTCGGTCGGATCGGAGGCGAGCGTCGAGCGTTCATCGCCGACGAGGACGACTCGGCGATCGTCGAGATCGACCTCGAGAAGAACGCCGTGGCGCACGTCACTTCGCTCGGCACGCGAGCGCGTGACCTCGTCCTCCTCGCCGACGGCACGATCGCGGCGACACTGCCAGATGCGAACGCCGTCGTCGTGCTCGCTCGTGAAGAGACCGGCGCGCTTCGCGAGGTGAAACGGGCATCGACACCGGAGGAGCCGATGGCGATCGGCCTGCCGCCCGACGATCGCGAGCTGTTCGTATCGACGGGCACGAGCCATGCGCTCGTCAGCCTCGCGGCGAGCTCGCTCGACGAGCGGAAGCGGTGGCTCCTGCCACGCGAGCCGCGCGCAGTGCTCGTCGCCGGCGACGGCGAGCACGTGTTCGTCTCGCACGCATCCGAGAGCGTCGTGAGCATCATCGAGCTCGCGGACGCGGGCTCGATCGAGAAGCGCGACATCGGCCACGGCCAGGTCTGCTTGACGGATGCCGGGTGTATCCCACGGCGCTACGCGCGCAACGCGCAGTCGCTCGTCCGCATCGGCGAGCGCGGGGTCGTCGTTCCGGCGGCCCAGTCGCTCCCGAACCCGCCTTCGTTCGCATCGTTGCCCTTCGGGGAGCCGATCAAAACGTCCATGCCTACCGTCTCGGGATACGGCATCGGCGACTTCGGGGGACCGCCGGCCTTCATGGACGTCGCGACGCTCGACACGACCGATGGCAGGCTCGTCCAAGCGAAAGAGCTGCGGACCGGTACGACGTGCCTCCTGCCACGCGCGGCGGTTGCCGTGAACGATCGCGTCCTCGTCGCGTGTCTCGGGTCCGCGCGCATCGAGCAGCTGCAGCACCCGCGCGGGCGATCGGCGATGTCGGTCCTCGCCAGCATCGCGACCGTGCCGGCAGGCCCGTCGGCGATCGCGGCGGAGCGTGACGGCGAGCACGTGCTCGTGTGGTCGTCGTTCGCGCGGAAGCTGTCTCGGCTCGCGACGAACGTCGCCCTCGACCGATTCTCGAAGCCGAAGAAACATCCGCCTCCGAAGCAGATGGGCCTCGAGCCGCGCCCGTCGTCGACGCTCGAGGTGCCGCGAACCGTCGCGCGCGACGACGCGATTCTCCGCGGGCGCGCCTTATTCTTCTCGAACACGGACACGCGCATCTCGGGCGACGACCGCGCGTGCGCGACCTGCCACATCGATGGTCGGGACGACGGCCTCACCTGGTCGACGCCGGCGGGCCCGCGCCGGACGAGGACGCTCGCCGGTCAGCTCGACACCGGCCCTTACGGGTGGCGCGGCGAACATCCCACGCTCGAAGCCCACGTGAAGATCACGCTCCGCCAGCTCCGCGGCAGCGGACTGCCCGCCGCGGAGCTCTCGGAGCTGCTCACGTACGTGCGCTCGTTGCCGAAGCCGCCGCCGCGCAGCGCGCCCGACGCGGCGCGCGGCAAGGAGGTCTTCGCCGCGGCCGAATGCGGAAATTGCCACGGCAGCGGTGGGAGCGATCGCAACGTGCACGACGTCGGAACCGGCGGCGCGTTCCTGACGCCGTCGCTCGTCGGGATCGGGACACGGCGGCAGCTCATGCACGACGGTCGGTACGCCGATCTCGATGCGCTGCTCGTCGGTGCGAAGTCGATGGGCGCAGGAAGCACCCTCTCCGCAGACGATCGGCGCGCGCTCGTGACCTACCTCGAGACGCTCTGAACGACGCTGTTCGTCCCGGTCACTTCCGAGATCACCGCCTCGAGCACGGGGAGCTCGAGCGGCTTCACGAGATGGCGGATCTCGGCGCGCGCGAGGAAGGCACGCGCGCGCTCGTTCGTCGCGCCCCCCGTGAGAAAGACCATTCGCGCGGTCTGGTCCGGCGCGACGTCCTCGAGCGCCGCATGAAGGTCCATGCCCGTCATCTGCGGCATCATCAGGTCACAGAGGATCACGTCGAAGCGTTCACCCTGCGAGAACCGCTCGAGCGCGACCTTTCCGTTGATCGCGATCCCGACGTCGTAGTCGGAGGCGAGCAGCATCTCGAGAGACTTCGCATAGCGCTGCTCGTCGTCGACGATGAGGAGCCGACTCCGACGGAGCGTCGTCTTCGATGTCGGGATTGGCTCCGGTCGCGGGTCCTCGAGCGTCGCTTCGCTCCGCAGCGGGAGCGTCACGCGGAACGTGCTGCCGACGCCGACCTCGCTCTCGACGGTGAGCTCGCCTTGCAGCTCCGCGACGATGCCCTTGCAGATCGCGAGGCCGAGCCCCGTGCCGAGGCCCGTCGGCTTCGTGGTGAAGAAGGGATCGAAGATGCGCTCGAGGTTCGCCTTCGCGATGCCGGAACCGGTATCGGAGATCTCGACGGTGACGCGCCGTCCCGAGGCTGGGCGGATGCGGATCCGGATCTCGTTCTCCTCCAGCGTCCCCCGCTCGATCGCGTGCGCAGCGTTCACGAGCAGGTTCACGAACACCTGCGTGAGCCGGGCCTCGTTCGCGAACACCTGACCGACGTCGACGTAGTCGCGCACGAGACGTGCTCGCGCCTCGAGATCGACGGAGACGATCCGCGCCGCGAAATCGAGGACGCGTGGGAGCGAGAGGGTGGCAAACCGCTCCTCCTCGGGCCGAGCGAACGTCTTGAGGCCGCGGACGATCTCACGCACGCGGTCGGATCCGTGCCGCGCGGCCTCGAGCGCCTCGCGGACGCGCGCGAGCTCCGGCGTCGCGCGGATGGACGACAGCTCGCGCTCGACCAGCTCGAGGTTCGTCGCGATGTATGCGAGCGGGTTGTTGATCTCGTGCGAGATGCCGCTCGCCATCGTCCCGATCGAAGCGAGGCGATCGCTCAGCAGTAGCTTCGCTTCCAGCATTCTTTGATCGGTCACGTCCTGCGTCGACCCGACCACCGCGATCGCCCGACCGTCGCCGCCCTGGACGACGACGCCTCGACAATGGAGCCAGCGCACCGTGCCGTCGGTGAGGACGATGCGGTGATTGATGTAGAACGGCCGCCGGACCTCGATGGCGTCGTCCATGTCGGCGAACACGCGCTCACGGTCGTCGGGATGGACGCGTTGCGAGAAGAGATCCATCGTCATCTCGACGCCGTCCGGCACCCCGAAGATCCGGCGCTGCTCGTCCGACGACGTGATGACGTTCGTCTCGAGGGACCATTCCCAGCTGCCGACACGCGCCACCTGCTGCATCGTGCTGAGGAGGCGGAGCCGCAAGGCGAGCCGCTTCGAGCGACCATGGACGACGAGACCGGTGACCGTTCCGACCAACAGCACGTACGTGATGCAGATCGCGATGTCGATCGGTCGCTCTGTGTGCTGTCCCCTTGCAACCGATACCGCGACGTAGCCGCTGGCATAGAAGAGCGAGAGCGCGGCTGTCATGCCGGCGCTGCTGCGGAATGCGCTCATCGCGAGCCCGAGGAGGATGGCGACGACCCACGGCGAGTCGGCGCCGCCCGTCGCTCCGACCCAGGCAAGAGTCAGCGCAGCATCGACGAACGGGCGGGCGATCGTCGCTTTGCCCGGGTGCTTGCGGTACGGCTCGAAGCGCACCACGGCGATGGCGTAGACCGCGCCGATGGCGAGAAGCGTCCAGCCGAGCGTCGGGTGGTAGTTCGGCCGGTCCGCGACGAGCGGAAAGAACCCGACGCCGACCACCACGATGAGGACGCGAACCCAGGCGAGGCGGCGTTCGGTCTCGAACGCGCCCGCGGTCGGGAGCACGCGCTGCGGCTCGATCGACCTCGCGGTCACAGGTGATGTCGTGGCCAGACCCGGATTTGCGTCGCCGTCGGGCATCACGTCCCCCTTTGGCCGGATGTATCAAAGGCCACGCGCGCGGGACATCCCCACGGCATCCTTTTCGTCGCAGGCCCGCCGAGACGGACTCGCGATTCGCATAGAATAGCGGAAAACCGCGATCGTCGGGGAAGCGCCTGCTAGAGCGCATCTCACAACCTCCGGCGCGCGAGGCTGGAGGTCTGTTCGATGCGCGCAGACCATTCTCATTCGAACGCATCTCGGTTACGAGATGCGTTCTAAGCGGTGGCCGCTGGCTCGCCCTCGAGGGCGACGACCTCGAGCTCCTGTTTTCCACGAGGAAGCGTGACCTCGCACACGTCGCCGACGCGCGCGCCGAGGAGAGCCCGGCCAATCGGGCCGTCCACGCTCGCGACGCCGGCGCTCGTGCCGACGAGCGCAAGCTCCTCGGGCGGGACGAGGCGGTAGGCCTTTTCCTCGTCGTTGTCGGTGCGCACCCGGACCGTGACGCCGAGCGCGGCGCGTTCGGGTCGAGCGACCGGCGGCAGCGCCTCGGCACGACCGAGGGCCTCACGCACACGCGGATCGCCGTGCTCCGCTGCGAGGCGTGCGCCCGTCGCGGTGATCCGGAACGGACCAGGAGGGATCGCGAGCGCAGAGCTCGGCGGCGAGAAGCCGGCTGCGTCGTCTTCCTTCGTGAAGGCTTTGCTCACTCCACGAACGTAATCCGCATGGAGCGTCCGTGCCGTGCGGATGTGCGCCGCGCCGCTCCAGCGGAGCCTCGTTCAGGGCACGAGCGCGAGCAGCTTCACCTCGGCGATGTTCACGCGGAAAAACGCTCCGCTCTTGCCGCCGGTCCCGCCCGTGTACGCGCTGAAGTGATCGAACGCGGACATGTTCACGGCTCGGTCATCATGGGAGAGGCGCACGCGATAGCTCTTGCCCGCCGCGAGGTTCACGCGAACGAAAGACGAGTCGCCCCACGAGCTCCAGTCGCCGCGATGAGGCATGAGGAGGAAACCGGTCCCGACGACCGTGCCGGATGGGACCTCCTCGACCGTGACCTTCTTCACCGCGCACGTGATCCCCGTGTTGATCGGGCCCGCGCCATTCGCGTAGCGGACCTGGACGAGATGCGTGCCGGTACGCGTGACGTCGTCGAACGTCGCGACGATCTCGTGGCCGGGATCGCCCCACGACTCGTAATGGTCGCCTGCTTTCACTCCGCCCGTCGCGACGAAGGCGTTCGCCGATACCGATCGGATGCGTTGGGGCGGCGAGCCCGGACCCCACCAGCAGGCCGGGCGCGCGTGCTGCGAGACGTTGCCGCTCGTGCCCCACCGCGTCTCGACCGTGTAGCAATGGCTCGGCGACGCGTCGCCGACGGTCGTTGCGTCGGTCCATTGCGTCGTGCTCGCGCCGAGCCCGGAGGCGACGCGGACGCCGTCGCGATAGACGCTCCACGTGATCTCCGTGCTGCTCTCGCCTGCGAAGTCCGCCGTGACGACGAGCTTGCCGTTCGCGACGCCGGGCGCGGTCAGCGTCACCGACGGCGTTCGCGGCGCGAAGATCGTCCGGTAGTCGGAGACGTTCGACATCACCCGGAGCGGAGCGGCGGGCGCCGTCGGCGCAGCGAGCTCGACCTCGACGAGATTCCGATCGCGGAGCTTCGCATCCGGGACGAAGTCGCCTTCGAGCGGCTGTCCGTTCAGCCGCCGCGACGCGACCACGTACGCGCCGCCCGCGCCTGCATCACCTCCCGGCAGCTTGATCGAGACGGAGAGCTTCTTCCCGCGAAGCGGCAGATCGTTCAGCGCGATCGTCTTCGCATCGCCGAAGAGCGAAGCGCGGAGCGAGCGCGGGAGGAACGGCGCGACGCGAACGCCTCCGCTGACGGCTTCGACGCCGAAGAGGCCGCCGTTCACCGCGCCGATGTACCCCGCGACGCTCCAGAGCTGCCGCTGCGAGTTCACGACGGGCCCCGAGTACGCGCCGTCCTCGAGGAACGGCTTGCCCGTCACGACCTCGAGGTTCTCCATGTTGGAGAGATTGAGCGCGGCGCCGCGCACGAGCGAGCGGATCCCGGCGTCGAACGCGGTGTCGTTGCCGACCTTCTTCGCTGCCTTGACCCAATACGCCGTCACGAACGGCCAGATCGCCCTGTTGTGATAGATCGCCGTCTCTTTCTGTTGCGGGAAGATGACCGGCGGCCCCTTCGGAAGCGTCGGGTACGTCGCGATCGCGTCTTTCGACTGCTCCGGTGTCGCCGCATCGAGCAGCACGGCGAGCGAGGTCCCGAGCAGATCGAAGCGACGCACCGGCGACGGATCGAGCTCCGTCGTCACAAACGTCGAGAGCTGCTTCTCTTCCGCGAGCCAGAAGCGCGTGCGGATCGCCTTGCGGAGATCGCCTGCCCTGCTCTTCATCGCGCTCGCGGTCGCCGCGTCGCCCGCTTCCTCGGCGAGCGCGCCGGCGAGGTCGAGGAGCGAGAGGTGCGTGACGTTCGTGGAGAGCGACTTGCTCATCCCGATGTGGACCGTGTCCGGGTTCGACCAGCCCGGATACGACTGCTCGCGCCAGTCGAGGAACGACTGCTCGCCGCGATAGAGGCCATCGCTCGCATCGAAGATGACCGCGCGATCGTGCTCGATCGTGTTCTTCGCCGCCTCGAGCGCGCGGTCGCGGAACTTGGTCCGAGCGTCACCGGTGAGGTGCTGGAGCACCTCGCTCGCGCCGAGCGCCCAGACGGCGCGATCCGTGGAGATGGGATAGCTCCCGCCCGTGCCCGTGTCCTGCACGATCTGCAGGTCGGAGCCGTCTCGGCGCGTCGAGATCTTCAGCTCGAGGGAATTCTTCGCGCGGATCGGATCGACCCACGGCAGTCCGAGGCTCGTCGCGTACGACGTGTCCCGCGTCCAGACGTAGTTCCACTTGCGGCCGGTCTCGAAGCAGCCGCCTTCGGCGCACGCCAGCTCGCTGCCGTCGTTGAACGCGTAGTCCTTGATCGCGGAGACCGAATTCTCCGCGGCTTCGTCGAGCGCCAGCTGGTAGAGCGCGTCGAAGAGCGGGCTCGTCGTCTGGACGCTCGGTCCGCCTGCGCGCTCCTTCACCGTGCGCGGGCTGCTCGGGAAGTCGTCTTTCCGCGCCGCGGTGCTCGAGAGGACGAAGCTGCGCTCGCAGCCTGCGCCGTCGACCTGGACGGACGCCGTCCCCGTGTCGTCGGACAGCTCGCTCGCCTGCGCTGGAGCGTCACCCGCCGCGACGATGCACTCGGGGACGTCGAACGGAGGTCCCTCGCTGCCGCCGTCGCCGCCGGACGCGGCGAGATCACCGGCGTCGGGTCGGATCGCCGTCGCCTCCGACGGGTCCGAGGAGCACGCGAATCCGATGGCGACGGTTGCGAGCAGACCCCCGAACAGCAAGCGCCTCATCGCGCGGAACGCGTAGCACGCTGCGGGTCCGGCGCCAGGGCAAAAGTGACTCAGACCTGAGTGACGAAGCCCCGGTGACGGAGACGAGACGTTCCACGGGAGGACGCCACACGGGAAGGCGCCACACGGGAGGACGCCCGTCGCTCGCTCGACGCCGTGGCCGAAAGGCAAGGGACCAGACGGGAGGCGGACGAAAGAGGAAGCTCGACCTCGCGCGGAGCATGCGCGAGTCGGTGTTCGCCGCTTAGAATCCCCTCGGCAATGAGGAGGCTCCTGCACGGCGCGCTCGTCGGCACGCTCGGCGTGTCGCTCGTGTTCTGTCATGCAGCGCGGCAGGACCATCCCGCGGTCACCCCACCTTCGCCCGTCGCGAGCGCGGTCCCGAAGGAGATGCTGGTGCCGAGTGATGCCGGCGCCTTGCGTCCCGCAGCGATCGACGAGGAGGCCTCGCGCTGGGCGCCGATCGATGCCGCCGTGCAGGCAGCGATCGAAGCGGGCAAGCTGCCCGGCTGCGTCGTCGTCGTCGGCCGTCACGACGAGGTCCTGCTCGAGCGCGCGTACGGATCCCGAGCTCTCCTTCCAGAGCGGACGCCCATGACGTCGGAGACCGTCTTCGACCTCGCGTCGCTGACGAAGCCGATCGCGACGGCGACGAGCGTCATGATCCTCGTCGATCGCGGCAAGATCGATCTCGATGCCCGCGCGTCCGCCTACGTGCCCGAGCTCGCGAAGCTGCCGCCCTTCACGGTGCGCCAGCTGCTGCTCCACACGAGCGGCCTCCCTGCAGCGACGCCGCTCTCGTATTGGTCGACCGAGCGCGCCGAGGTGCTCCGCCACATCGCAGCGCTGACGCTGAAAGCGCTCCCCGGCGAGAAGTTCAACTACTCCGACGTCGGCTTCTTCGTCCTCCAGGAGATCATCCAGCGCGTGAGCGGAAGGGAGCTCTCGGCGTTCGCAGCCGAAGAGGTCTTCGCGCCGCTCGGGATGAAGGAGACCGGCTTTCTTCCTCCGCCCGAGCTCCGCACGCGCGCCGCACCGACCGAGGAGCGCGACGGAGGCTTCATGATCGGCGAGGTGCACGATCCACGGGCCTTTGCGCTCGGCGGGGTCGCCGGCCATGCGGGCGTGTTCTCGACCGCGCGCGATCTCTCGCGCTACGCCCGCGCGATGCTCGGGAAGGCGCAGCTCGACGAGCGGCGCCTCTTCGGAGCGAAGACGTTCGAGCAGTTCGTCGCGCGCCACACGACATCGAAGGGCGGCCGGGCGCTCGGCTGGGACATCGACAGCACCTTCGCGACGCATCGGAGCCCGCTGTTCTCGCCGAGGGCCTTCGGTCACGGCGGCTACACCGGCACGGCGATGTGGATCGATCCGGAGCGCGATCTGTTCGTCGTCTTCCTCTCGAATCGCGTTCATCCCGACGGCAAGGGCGCCGTGAACCCTCTCGTCGCCGAGATCACGACGCTCGCCGTGGACGCCGCCGAGGTGAAGACGGGCATCGACGTCCTTCGCGCCGAGTCGTTCGAGCGCCTTCGCGGAGCGCGCATCGGGCTCGTCACGAACGGGAGCGCAAAGGCAAAGGACGGGACGACGACGATCGACGTCCTCCGCGCGGCGCCAGGGCTCACGCTCGGCGCGATCTTCACTCCGGAGCACGGCCTCGGCGGCGACAAGGAAGGCAACATCGCCGACTCGTCGTACGCGGGGCTGCCGGTCTACAGCCTCTACGGGGAGCGGTTCACGCCGACCGCCGACACCATCGCGGGGATCGACACGATCGTGTTCGATCTGCAGGACGTCGGAATGCGTTTCTACACGTACGCCTCGACGATGAAGCGGGCGATGAAGATCGCAGCCGAGCGGCATCTCCGGTTCGTCGTCCTCGATCGGCCGAACCCGATCGGCGGCGTCGAGGTGCAGGGCCCCGTGCTCTCCGAGAGCGACGCGAAAGGGTTCGTGAACCATCACGCGCTCCCGCTGCGCCACGGGATGACCATGGGCGAGCTCGCGCGGCTCTTCGCCGAGGACGATCACCTCGACGTGCGGCTCGAGATCGTGAAGGCGCGCGGCTGGCGGCGGAAGGACGCGTTCGATCGCACCGGCCTTGCGTGGTCGGCGCCTTCACCGAACCTCCGATCGATCCGGGCCGTGGAGCTCTATCCGGCGATCGGCCTGCTCGAGAGCACGAACGTCTCGGTCGGTCGGGGGACCGACATGCCCTTCGAGATCGTGGCGGCGCCGTGGATGGATGGCGCGGCGGTCGCGAAGAAGCTGAACGAAGCGGCCATCGGAGGCGTCGTCTTCGAGCCGACGGTAGTGACGCCGAAGTCGAGCATCCACGCGAAGAACTTGTGTCGCGGGATTCACATACGGGTGAACGACGCTACACACTTCGAGCCGGTCAGGACCGCGATCGCCATCGCGCTCGCCCTTCGCGAGCTGCATCCCACGGACTGGGACTTCGAGGCGATGGACAAGATGCTGCGGCACGGGCCGGCCATGAACGCGATTCGGCTCGGCAAGGGTCTCGCGGACATCGAGTCGACGTGGGCCTTCGATCTCGGGAGCTTCAAGGAGCGCCGCGAGCGCTTCCTCCTCTACAAGTAGACCGACGCCACGTGTGGTGAGCCAATCACCCCGCAGGACTCGGCGGTCATGGTTCGACCGAGCGAGAGGCACCGCGCTGCGCGAGGGGTCCGGCGGATCTCGCGTCGGTACGACGTTTGCCTCGGGACGCGCGCAGTGAGGGGACGCGAGAAATCTGAAACCGGAGATCGATCCGGAAGCCGCCGTACATCATCCGGACGCGCGGGCTTGATGTTGTCTAACCATGACGGTCGACACATTGACGGGCACCGGCCTCATCGCTACCCCCGACGTTCACCTCTCATGACCCTCGATTCGACAGCAAAGAAGGTCGCGGCGCCGGTCGCCGTCGCTCTCGCGGTGATGACGGCGTCGGCGGCGGCGCACGCAGTGCCTTCGCGGGTCGCGGTGATCGGACCGAGCGAAGCGCCCATCCTCCCTCGCATCCAGCGCAACGTCTCGTCGATGAAGGTCGACTCCGTCCAGGCGACGGCAACGGTGTGCTCGCGCGATGTCGTCACGCGCCTGTTGACCGATCTCCGCGTCGACACGGCGCTGTGCACCGACGGCGATCAGATTGGCGTCTGGATGAAGGACGGCGATCGCGTGGTGCTCAAGGAGGCCGTCGTCGTGCAGAGCAGCGACGATCGCGCGCAGGAGCTCGCCGCGGCGCGCGCGACGATGGCGCTCCAGGCGCTCCCGGCGAAGGACGCTCACCCCGACAGCACGGCGCCGAGGTCGTTCACGATCGTCGCGAACGGTCCGAACGCGACGATGGCAGCCGCGACTGACGATCCCGCGCCCGTGGCCTCGCCTCCCGAGAAGGATCAGCCCACGCCGGTGAATCCGACGAAGCCTGCAAGCCGCATCACCCCTCATCTCGTGCTCGGGGCCGGCCCCGCGATCGCGGCGAGCCGGGACGGCAACTCGCTCGCGATCTCCGCGGAGGCCGAGATCGGAGTGAGCCGCTACGTCGCGCTCGTACCGTGGATCCAGTTCATCCCCGAGAACCGCACGGCCCTTGCCCCGCTCGGGACGGCGTCGTTCCGACCGACGATCTTCGGCCTCGGCTTCGCGATCCCGATCCTCCGGACGTCGTCGATCGCCGTGCCGCGCATCGGAGCGGGCTACGGCGTGCTCTGGATGCACGTATCGCCCGAGTCGGCGACCGGAGCGGGGACGATGCGCAAGCCCGAGGACCTGCTCGCCCCGATGATGTACGCGACCGCCGCCGTGTCCGTGAAGGTCGCGTCGGACTTCCGGATCGCGGGTGAAGGGATGGTCGGCGTGTCGAGCCACGACATGGTCGTCCGGATCGGGAACCAGCCAGCGGCGCACTGGGGTAGTCCGCTCGCAAGCCTCGCGCTCCGAGGCGAGTGGGTGTGGCAATGAGCGGTCGTCCTCTCTCGCGGATGAAGAGCGCCTTTGCATGGATGCTCTTCTCGACCATGGGCCTCGGCGGACTCTTGTTCGCCTGTGGCGAGGTCTACGCCGATCCGGTCACTGCTCCTCTGTTCTCGCCGTTCAGCGGCATCCCCGACTCGGGCCTCACGTCGAGGCGGAATCCTCCGGTCGCATGCTCGACGTCTCCGCGCGGAGAGAACAGCCCTTGCTCACAGCCCGGATCGATCTGCGAATACGGCGCTAGCCCGGACCAGAAGTGCAACACGCTCTACGTCTGCGCTGCCGATACGTATTACGGGAGCTACTGGACGGAGCAGGCGCCACCGAGCTGCGTGCTCTCCTGCCCCGACGACCCGTCGCAGATCGTCGACGGTGCACCGTGTGACGTCGCCGATGCAGGAGGCGACGAAGCCGAGCTGCACTGCACGACTCCGGTCGGAACTTGCATCTGCACGACAGGGCGCGACGGCGCGCATGCACACGCGCGCCAGTGGGTGTGCACGAAACCGGCCGAGGATTGTCCCGCGAAGCGACCGCTCCTCGGACAGCCGTGCGTCGGCGCGCATTCGTGCGACTACGGTGCCTGCGAATCGAAGCGCGGAATGCGGATGATCTGCGAGGACGACGTTTGGCAGACGGAGATCGCCCAATGCGATTGAAGGCATTCCGCTGGACGGCAGCGTCGACGATCGCGACGTCGCTCTTCGTCGCCGCGTGCAACCTCGGCGAGTCCTACTACTACGGCAGCGCCGGCGGATTCGGCGGAGTGGGCGGCGTCGCAGTCGACGGCGGCGCTGCGCCCGAGCCGCGGTCCGCATGCGAGCTGGCCGAAGAGGGGCGACAGTGCTTCTCCACCCCCGTCGTCGAGGAGTGCGAGGTGAAGCAGCACGCCAATCCGGCGTGCAACGAAGGGCTGAGCTGCAAGTCCAGCTACACGTGGGCGAGCGTGGCGCCGGCGCGTGACGACTGCAGCTCCGATTGCCCGAGCACGTTCGTCGCAGATCGTCCCGACGCCTGCGCCGGTCCGAACGCAGGCTCCCTCATCTGCGAGTATCCCGAAGGCACGTGCGGCTGCGCGCCCATCCGTCCGGTCAGCGAGGACTCGGATGCCGGAGATGCAGGCGAACCTGCGGACGATGCCGGCGACATCGACGCGGGGCCGACCGCGTACGAATGGCGCTGCGTGACGCCCGAAGCGGGCTGTCCGCGCAAACGTCCAGCCATTGGGGCCGGCTGCGTCCGCCCGATGGACTGTGATTACGGTGACTGTCTCTTCGAGGACGGGGTCACGATGCATTGCTACAGTAGCACCTGGGTCTCGGAGAAACGATGCGATCGCTGAAGGGGGCGGTCCATCGGGACCGGCTTCGGACACTCAAGACTGATCTTGCCGAACGGAGGGAGATCCGCATGCACCGATGGTGGAAGGTCACGCCGCTACTCGCGGTGGTTCTCGGAGTCGCCTGCAACACCAAACACAACGAGAACCTCGCGCAGGCCGAATCGGCACCCATCGCGCCGACGCCTGGTCCTCAGCCGACGTTCAAGACGACTGCGTCTCTCTCGACGTCTCCTCCGGCGGTCTCCGGCGGTACCCTCGCCGTGGACAAGGACGGTCACACGATCGTCGCCGCCGATCCCGATCGCGATCGCATCTACGTCGTCGACGTCCCGTCACGCACGGTGAAGCACTCGATCAAGCTGGCCGACGGCTCCGAGCCGGGCCGCGTCGCGATCGACACGAAGGGCCGTGCCCACGTCGCGCTCCGTAGCTCGGGGAACGTCGCGTCCGTCGACCTCGCGACCGGATCCGTCAGCGAGCGCCACGTCTGCCTCGCTCCGCGCGGCATCGCCTACGACGCCGAGCTCGACACGCTCCACGTCGCGTGTGCGGAAGGCTTCCTCGCCTCGATCCCGCTCGCCGGCGGCGACATCCGTCGCATCGGCGTCGATCGTGATTTGCGCGACGTCATGATCACGAAGGACAAGATCTTCGTGAGCCGCTTCCGCGAAGCGGACGTCATCGAGCTCACGCGCGCCGGCGAGTTCCGTGGCAAGAGCGCGACGCGCGGCGGAAACCTGGGCTGGCGCATCGCGGCTCCGCCGACGACAGAAGCCGCCGAGGACGATCAGACCAACACGTCGCCGCCTCCTGCCGAGACGGACGAGCCGGCGATCATCTCGCAGGAGCCGACCAATCCGAGCCCGACCCCCGGCGGCGTCGGCTATTACGGGTCGGGCGCGTCGGACGCCTGCTCGGCGCCGACCATCACGGCCGCACGTCTCGACATCCCGGGGCGTCCGAGCATCTTCATCCCACCGGCGGTGCTCCCCGTCGACCTCGCGACGAACGGACGCGAATACGCGATCGTCGCCGCGGGTAACGGCCACACCCCCGAGCTCCCGCAGATCTTCGTTCATCGCGTCCTATCTCGCGCAGCGTCGTCCTCGTCCTCCTCTTCGGGTTCGGGCTTCTACCCGTCGCCCGGCGGCGGCTTCGGCTCGAACTACGACTGCACGCAGATGGCGAAGGGCTTCATTCCCGGCCAGGCGATCGCGGCAGCGTACGACGGCGACGACCAGCTCATCGTCCAGTCGCGTGAGCCCGCGTCGCTCTACATCATGAGCCCCGACAGGCAGCGCGTCGTCCGCGAGATCAAGCTCTCCGACGAGACTCGCGAGGACACCGGCCACGCGATCTTCCACTCGAACAGCGGCGGCTTCCTCGCGTGCGCTTCGTGTCACGCCGAAGGCGGCGAGGACGGCCGCACGTGGCGGTTCATCGAAGGCGATCGCCGCACGCCGTCGATGCGCGGAACGATCGCGCACACCGAACCGTTCCACTGGGACGGCTCGGTCAAGGACATGCGCCACCTCGTCGATCACGTCTTCTCGACCCGCATGAGCGGCCCGAAGGTGAACGACGCGCAGGTCGAGACGCTCAAGAACTACGTCTTCAGGATCCCGGCGCCGCCGAAGATCGAGCAAGACGCGATCGTGGTCGAGCGCGGGCACGCCCTCTTCAACCAGCGCGGCTGCGCCAACTGCCACTCCGGAGCGGCGCTCACGAACAACGAGACACGTGACGTCGGCACGGGCGGGGCGTTCCAGGTCCCGTCTCTCGTCGGCGTCGGATGGCGCCCGCCGTTCCTCCACAACGGGTGCGCGAAGACGCTGAAAGATCGCTTCGACGGCTCGTGCGGCGGCGACAAGCACGGCGACATCACGGGCCTCTCCGGAGCCGAGATCGCCGATCTGTCGGCGTACCTCGAGAGCCTCTGACGGGCACTCGGCGAGTCGATGCGAGGCGTGGGGTCGGATGACCTTGCGCCTCGTGTCTTTCGGAGGTGTGGCGAACCGTTCCCGATCGGCCCATCAACGTTCGGCTACAGTTCGGGCCGGAACGAAGCGCGAACGACGGCTGACGACGATGTCAGAGGCTTCCGAGAGGTCTGAGCACGCGACGCGTGCGTTTACGATGTGGAATGCTACGTGCACGGTGGCGGCATTGCTTCCGCGAGCCTTCCCGCTTGGAGGAGCTCGCCTAGAACCGAGGTCATGATGAAGCGCGCGGCTTCGTTGGGTGTGCTTGCCGTAACGGCGGCTCTGTTGGTACCGGGGACGGCGTCCGCACAGGAGGAGCCGCCTCCGCTCCCGCCG
>JAEXCN010000064.1 GCA_023402175.1 Pseudomonadota bacterium
CGCCTGGATCGGGCTGCTCGTGAAGCCGCTGGAGGTGCTCTACGACTACGCGTGGTTCGTCGGCGCGGGAGGCGCGGGCGTCGCGTACTGGGCGCTCATGCGCGCCACTCGTCGCCGTTAGAGTGCATCTCACAATCTCCGGCGCTCGAGGGCGGAGGCATGGTCGATGCGTAGAGACCTTCGATCACCGCATCGACGCGGCGCGGAGCTGGGCTTCGGCGAGCTCCTGCTCCGGCGTGAGCGGGTGCTTGCGGCCGCCGGTCGGAGGAAGCGGGAGCGGCGTCGGTGCGGGTGCTGCGACCGACGACGAAGACGACGTCGGCTTGCTGCTGGTGTTGCTCGCAAGGCCGAGCGAGCCGTCGGGCAGCGGCGTCGGCGGCGAGACCTTCGGATTCAGTGGACGGCTCGAGTGGAGCGACGGGGCATGCGCCGGCTGCGCATGCGCGGGCGTTCGCTGCACCGGGACCGACGCCGGACGTGCCGCATGGGAAGCGGACGGCGCGGCCGCGAGCTTGATCGAGACGCCTTCTTCCTCGCCGAAGCGAACCACGGCCGGCGCCGCGGTGGCCGCGGCCGGCGGCGTCTCGATCGATGCCGTGGGCGCGCTCGAGGCATGCGGAGCCGCCAGGCGCATCACGGTGACTGCCGCAACCGCGCCGATCGCCGCCGCGGCGATGACCCAATACGCACGCGGACGATCGCGCACCACGATCACCGTTGCGTCATTCCTCGAGACGGCGACCGGTGCCACCGAGCCCGCCACCGGTGCGGGTGAAGGGACGACCGACGGACGCGACGCGCGCTCGTCCGTCATCGTGCGCGCGAACGGGGTGGGCATCGGAACCGGCAGCGTCTCGACGGCGTCGTTCGCGTCCGTGACGTCGGCGAGACCGGGAACGGAGATCCGCCCGGAAGGCGCCGCGCTCCGCACGAACGGCGGAGGGCTCACCGGGGGAAGCCGCGGCGAGAGCGCGATGGCCGACGACGAAGCCGGCGGCGGAATCATCGCTCTCGACGAAACCGCGCGCGCCGGCATGCTGGCCGGCGGGAGCTTGCCGATCGCAGCTGCATCGTCGAGGAGCTCGTCGATCTCGTCACGTGGCCGAAGCGCGAGCACGCTCGACGGCGGAGCCACCGGGATCAACGGATCGGACGCGCGTGCATGCGAGGCAGCAGCCGCGATCGACGCGAGGCATTCGTCTGCCACGCTCGCTTCCGCGTCGACATCCCACGTGAGCCGCGAGACCGCAGCACGCCGCACCTCGCGGACCGACTCGGGATGCGGTGGGAGCAGCATCGGCTGCGATGGGCGCAGCATCGGCTGCGACGGCAGCGGCATCGGCTCCGACTCGCTCTGCAGCGCACCGCTCACGGCCTTGGCGCGGAGCGTCTCGAGACGCGCTTCGGAGATCGGCCGCGAGGCGGGCGCATCCGGCAGAGGAACGGCGGCGAGCGCATCGCGGAGGATCGATCGCGAAATCGGCGGCGCAGGCGGCGCCGCTTCGAGGAGGACGAAGTCGTCGTCCGTCAGCTCGAGCTCGTCGTCGCCGAGCGGCTCCAGATCGACCACGACGTCGATCTCGACATCGACGTCCGCCGCGGCGGAGTCGACAGCTGGCGTGGACTTTCGCTTGAAGAACGGGATCAAGTCGACCTCGCGATTCCGCAGGCCGAGCCCACGGAAGAGCAGCGCGCCAATCCTTGACGCGTGGTTCAGCTTTGTCGAGGCATGAATTGCCGGCCCGCGTCGACAAAGCCGCACTCTCGACGGAAAATTCCGCCCGCGAAAGCGCGCTCTGTCCGCTGGGAGATGTCCTCGATCTTCCCGATCGACAGGTCGTCTCGGGAAGACCGGGCCCGCCTCGTCGGCGACCGTGATCCACCCAGCCACCGCGCCGTTTTCCGCGTTGATTCAGCGTGGTTCGGCGCTCCACCCTGCCCCCTCGCGGCCGAGGGGACGGGCCTTCAGTGAGGCGCGCGGGATCCACTCGGAGCGGCCCGCCATTACAGACGAGGGTAATAAAACACGAGTGTTTCGCGCAAGATCTTGCGCAATCGACGTCGTCACATGTCGCGCTGAAAATCGTGGCCTACGCCGTGCAGAAGCTCTCTCCCGCGGCGAGCGACACGGAGCGCGGCTCCGAAGCGCTCGACAGCACGCCGAGCACCGGACTTCGATCTGGAGTCGACAACCGAGCAAGGACTTCTGGATCGATCGTGCTCACCGGGAACCGAGCCCCGCGTGAGCACATCCCCCCGGCGGGGTCGGTGGCGGCACGGCATGGACAGGCAACCGCGAGCGAGACCAACCCTGAATCCTGAGCCGTGACGTCCCCGACCCCGCCCGGGCGGGCCTTCCTCAGCTGCCCAATCAGCCGCGGCCGGCGACGCCGCGGATCAGGTGCTTCTGCGCGAGCGCGAACAGGAACAACACGGGCGCGGAGAGGATCACGTTGCCCGCCATCACGACGTGCCAGCGCACGCCACTGCCAGGCTCCTTGAGGAGCGCGATGCCGAGCGGGAGCGTCCGGACCGTGTCGTCGGTCGTCATCACCAGCGGCCAGAAGTAATCGGAGTAGTGATAGACGAAGCTCACGAGGAACACCGAGACGAGCGTCGGCGTGAGCATCGGCGCGAGGATCCGGTAGATGATCGTGAGCTCCGAAGCGCCGTCGAGGCGCGCCGCCTCGATGATCTCGTCGGGGACGGCGAGCAGCGCCTGACGAACGAGGAACGTGCCGAGCGCGCTCGCGGCGAACGGCAGCACGAGCGCGCCGAAGGTGTTCGTGAGCGACACCTTCGAGAACATGAGGAACACGGAGACGAACGTCACCTGCGGCGGAACGAGCAGGCACGCCACGACGATCCCGAACGCAGCCTTCTTGCCGACGAAGCGGAGCTTCGCGAGCGCATACCCGGCGGGCAGCGCCAGCGCGAT
>JAEXCN010000189.1 GCA_023402175.1 Pseudomonadota bacterium
GAGCCGCCCTGTGCTCGTAAGCGCGCCTCCCTGCACGGCAGCGTAAGGCGAAGTCTGCCCGACCGGCGCGGTGGCGCCTGAGATCTTCACGTCGATGATGGGTGCAAACGACGGGACGTAAAGTGTCCCTTCCGCGGGAAGCCATCGTCGGAAAGTGCCATCGCTCGTGGCGTAGGCGAAGGGCGCGATTTGGACGACCCCCGACTTCACCACGACATTCGACTTTATCGAAGTCTCTCGTGATGGGAGATTGCTCCCCATGGCCGCGAGCATGTCGCCCTCGAGGAGGACGACAATCGCGTCGGCGTTGTTTCGCGTGCCAATGGCGAGCTGTTTCACCGGGGGAGAGAACTCCTCCATCTTTCGAGGCGCCGCGTATTTCCCGGCGGAGTCCCTGCCCCAGCAGTAGAGCGCACGGTCGGCGGTCGTGATGGCGCAGCTCGTCGTAGCGCCGACCTCCACGTGATCGACGGGAGGAAGGCCGTCGACGCGGGTCGCATGAGCGAGCCCAGCTGCGCTCGGTGCCGGTCCGAGCTGGCCCATGTCGTTTTTGCCCCAACAGTAGACAGCGCCGTCCGAGGTGCGGGCGCAGCTCCCGAGGTTCGGCCCGACGCTGAGCTGCGTGACGCCAGTGAGGTCGGCGACCGCTACTGGCGTCGCCCCCTCGAGAACGGACGTGCGCGTGCCGCGACCGAGCGCGCCATACCCGTCGCTGTCGTTCCATCCGTCGCGCCCCCAGCAGCGGACGGTCTCGTCCTGGCGGAGTCCGCAGACATGCTGCCCGCCATTACCGAATATTCCGACGTAACAGGAGACTCCTCCTTCACACGCGACTTCGAGCGGCTTCGGCGGGGCCGCGTCCGGAGCTCTCGCGTCCACGTCGTCACCGCCGATGTCGTTCGGCGGAGGAGACGCGTCGGTCTGTGAGGGTGGAAGCGACGCGTCCGCCTCGGGCTCGGTGTCCAACTCGCGTGAGTCGCTACAGGCCGAGGGCCATGCGAGGAGCAGTGCCGCGGTGATCGGAAGCGAGAGAAAGGTCCTTTCGATCCTCATGGCAAACTTCCCTCTCGCTTTGCAGCGAAGCCGAGCGGTAGCGTTCCCGCCGGATCGCTCGATCGCGCGTACTCTCCAACGAGCCACGCCTGATCGGCACTACCTCCCCATATGCCCATCACGTGGCCCAGGGGCAGACCGTTGATCGCTGTCGAGACGACGTCGAGCGAGCTACCGTTCCATCGGTAAACGAAACAGACATCGGAGAACCACGCCTCGTTCGCGCTGAGCACCGATCCCATGAGGCGGCTGCAACCCGACGACACACTCTTGAGAGGTGACGCCGGGGGAGAATCGATCTGTATCGTGCGCGTGAACTCGGCAGCGCCGAGCGCTCCGTCGGCTGCAACGGGAAGAAGCCGCAGCGATGAGCTCCTCGAGACGCTGGGCGTTCCCGACAATACCCATAGCCGTCGCGAGGAATCTGGGCCGGCTACGCCGAACATTGCGGACACGCGCTGGGCCTTGTCGAGCGTCGCGACCATCGACCAAGTCTGCCCGTCATAGTGCGCGATCGCGCCGTAGCGGTCGCGTTCCGCGCTCGACTGGCATTTACCGCCCACGTTGCACAGGTCTCCTCCGACATAGACGTCGTCGGACGCGAATCCGAAAATGCTCCGAGCGAAGAACATCGCGTCCGGGGTCGACCAAGGAAAGGATATGGGCGCGTCGAGCATGGACACTTCGGTGATCGAGCCGTCCGACTGTTCACGGTACCGATAACCGACGACCCCTTTTGCTTTCGCATCCGCCGCCGTCCAGAGCTCCCTCGAGCTCGGATCCATCCAGGAGGCAGTGACGTCCGCCGCCGACCCGTGGAACGAGCTCGCATAGGACCGGAA
Source organism: Pseudomonadota bacterium (assembly GCA_023402175.1). Taxonomy (GTDB): domain Bacteria; phylum Myxococcota_A; class Polyangia; order Polyangiales; family Polyangiaceae; genus Labilithrix. The sequence goes on from JAEXCN010000189.1 coordinate 1,896, forward strand.
CGTCGGTGGGGCGCTCCCCAGCGCCGAGTATCGAACGATGATTCCGGTCCCCAGCACCCAAACGTCATCGGGAGCAACGACGTGAATGGCGTAAAAGTCCGGTGAGGTCCCGTCGTGCACATAGACCTTTTTCCACGCGGAGCCATCCCATCGAAGGATGGCATTGCGCGCGATCGCCCACGCGTCATTCATGCTCGACGCCCCGACTCCGACGAGGGACACGAGCCCCTGGACCGGCACGGAGCAGAAGCCTCCTTCGCTGCACGTGTCGGCGTCGCGGCTCCCCGCGTCTGCGCCTTGCACGTCCGCTTCCGCGTCGACGGGAGATGCCTCCGGCAAGACGAACGCGTCAGACGCGCCTCCGTCGTCGTCGAGATCGCGCGCGCTCTCGCTCGTCACACACGCGACGAAGGGAGCGGCTGTGCTTGCCGTAGCGAACACGAAGGTGAGCACACGACGAAGCTGACCAGCGTTCACGGCGCCTCCTTTCGATAGTGCAGTGCGGCTCCGCGCCCGACGATCCACACGTCACCGGGAGCGCTGCCCCAGACGGCGTTGAAGTCTGGCTTCGTCGGCGCCTCGTCGAATGGCGTTTGGAGTTGCGTCCACGTCGTTCCGTCCCAGTGGATCACCGTGCTCTCGTCTCCGACAGCCCAGATGTCGTTCGGTCCGAAGCCGAAGACCCCGCGCAGGTCAGCGACGACCGGGCTCGGCACGATCTCGAAGCGCTTGTCCGGGGCCGCAGCTCGGCCCAAGTAGCGAATCGTTCCGCCTTCTCCGACGATCCATAGGCCTTCTTCGTTCGCCCACATCCCGAACAGGGTGCGGTCCGTTCGGCTTTCGTACTCTTCGAATTGCCACTTGGTGCCGGCGTCGCCTAGAGGGCTCAGTCGACGGATGCGGTTGGCGGTCATCGTTGCAGACTCTCGGGCTGAGGTCGCTACCCAGGCCTCGTCGGGCCCTGAGACCGCCAGTGCCGTCGGGGCGCCGAAGGAGAAGTCTGTTGGAATGCCCTGCTTGCCGCCGTCCGGCCATCCTTTGAATCGCGCGACCTGGGAGCCAGTGAAACAATAGTTTGGCCCGCTGGCGACGAAGACGACGTCGCCACGTCCGACGATCTCGAGCGGCGTGCAGTCCTCCGGGGCATAGGTCGAAAATGACCACGTCGTCTGGCTAGGCCCGGCCCACCCGGTGGAATGACGAAGACTGTGCCCGTCGGCGATCCAGACGTCGTCGGGCTTCTCGAGCCAGACGCTTCGCAATGTGAAATTGCTCGGTGCAGCGTCGGACGGCTGCGCGTGATCGGCCTTCTCCCACGTGGTGCCGTCAAAGTGAAGAACCGTGGCGGCCGAGCCAACGACCCATACGTCCGTCGCGCTCGACCCTGCGATCGATGTGAGGATCGTGCCGTCTTCGATCGGTAGGGTGACGGTGCATAGCCCGGAAGGGCTGCATGGTCCTCCTCCTTCGATCACGTCTTCATCCGCGACTCCGCCGTCGATCACGTCCACGGTGGGCACGACCACCTCACGGTCGTCGTCGGGCCTGGGCTCGGGCTGGGGCTCGCCTTGGGAAGCACAGGCGACCAAAACTCCGATGTAGCCTGTCGTTCCGGCTAGCCAAAGAAGCTTTCTTTGGAGCGCTCTCATTTGATGTCACACTCCGTCATGGTGCAATGCCCCTCGATGCAGGCTTGCCCCTCGATTCCGTCGCATCGTACACCGCAGCCTCCGCAGTTGAGGGGATCGGAGAGGATGTTCGTCTCGCATCCGTTCCCGAGGTCGTGGTCACAATCGGCGTGGCTCGCGACACAGCGGCTCTCGCACATGCCATGGTTGCAAACTGGCTCCGTCGCGGGCGGAGGGGGCGACACGTCGCATCGAACACCGCAGGCCCCGCAGTTCGCCGGATCGCTGTCGAGATCACCGCCGAGGCCCTCGTAGCAGCTAGACCCGCATTTGCAGATACAAGTACCGTAGTAACAGATCGAGTCGAATTCGCATTTTATGCCACAACCGCCACAGTGCTCCGGATCACCCGTGGTGGGCGTTTCGCATCCGTCACCGCTGGGGTCGCCGAGATCGCCGTTGCAATCGTCATATCCATAACTGCATGTAGGCTGATTGCATTGACCGCCCCTGCAGCCGTAGGTGGCGTGCCAACTTCGGGGCAGCGTCGGTAGCCCGGTTGGTGGCGGACAGACATTCCCGCACGTTCCGCAGCTGTTTGCGATACCGCAGACGCACTGGCCATGGTCGCACACCTGGTCGCTCGGGCAGGCCGATCCGCATGCGCCACAATTGTTTTTATCGGTGGAGAGATTGACTTCGCAGCCGTCTTCCAGAAGTCCATTGCAATTTGCAAAGGCACCGCGGGCCGGATCCACTGTGCATTGAAAGACACACGCGCCGTCGACGCAGTTCGTCGTCGCGTGACCACCCGGGTAGGTCGGGCACTCCTGGCCACACGCCCCGCAATGGGCATTATCCGAGAGCACGTCCACCTCGCACGGAAACGGGTGGTCTGCGCACGTCGCGCGGCCCGGCGGGCACGCGCTCGTCGGACACATCGCTTGACTCGCGTCCGGCAGAGAGGCGGCGCCGTCGCCGCTCGGAGTGAGGGGCGTATTCGAGCCGCCATCGACTTCCGTCTCGCCGAGAACGACGGTGCGCCGGTCTGCCTCCGAACACGAGATCGTGATCACCGCCAGAGCCGCGATCACAGGCGAAATCGTCACGATACGAGTGATGGCTCGTCGCCAGGACTGACCGCTCGAGGAGAAGCTCGTCTTCATGGTCGGTCGCTTTCCTTTGCTGACGGGGGGAGCGGCGCGGTGGCCGCGAGGATCGATTGGATTCGGGCCGCATAGGGGCTGTCGGGATTCGCTGCGAGGAATGCGCTCCCGAGGGAGCGCGCCTGCTGTCGTTCCCCGCGCGCGAGGAGTGCTTCGATGCGCATCGCAGCGACCTCGTCGGCGAGAAGGCCGCTTCGGAAGCGGCGATCGTAGCCGCCTAGCATGCGTAGACATCCCGCCGGGTCGCCATGCGCGAGCGAAGAGCGGGCGATCTCGACCAGCGCCAATTCCTCCTCGAGCGACGAGCCCGATGTCTCTTGCGGAGGTCGTGTCGCGGCCGGCTTCGGTGCCGGCGTCGCGGAAGGCAGCTCGTCGACGTGCATCACCTGCTCCGGCTCCTGCACGGCAGCGGGGATGGGCACTCCTTCAGCAGGTGCCTTGCCGGTGACGATGGATGTCGGCGCGCTGGTCGCGATCGGTAACGTCGATCGATACGTCGTCCAGCCGATGGCGACCGCCCCTGCGACGATGACCGAGCCGAGGACCTTCATCGCGAGCGTCGAGACGCCCGGCGTCTGCGCGTTTGCGCCGGCCGAGCGGGCCTCCATGTACGCCGCGAGGAGATTCCGCGCCTCCTCGGGATCGACCGTGTCGCACCTTCCAGCCTCCACGAAGTTGCGAACAGAGGCGTCCTCGGCCGAATCCGCCAATCGAGGAGGAAAGATCGAGTCGCTCATCGTCCAACGCTCCCTCGAACGCTCGCGGCCCGGAGGCGAGCGACCATCGCAACGAAATCCTCACGCGCCCTGCGTAGACGCGACGACACAGTCCCCATCGGAATGCCGAGGTGCTTCGCGATCTCCTGACCGGTAAGCCCCTCGATTTCGTAGAGGACGAACACCTCGCGACGTTCATCGTCCAACGCGTCGATGAGGCGTTGGAGCACCGCGAGCTCTTCCTTGTGGCCGAGCGCGTCCTCGGGGCTCGGGATCGAGGACGGCGCGGCATCGACGTCGTCGGTGTCGCCCCGGCACGCCGCGTCGCGTTTGCGGCGCCGGCCCACGTCGCGAGCGACGCTCACGCAAGCAGTGCAGAGGTAAGCGCGGAGCTCGTTCGGCTCCCGCAGTTCGTCGAACCGGCGGTCGACGCTGACGAGGACGGCCTGCAGCGCGTCCTCGAGCTCGAGCTTGTGTTCTCGCACCCCGAGCCGGCGGAGCACACGAACCGCAACGCTGATCAGCGGGCCAACAGCAGCGCGAAACGCTTCGTCGCGATCGGGAATGTCCCGCAACGCCGTGCCCGCTGCGGCGATCCAGGTGGCTTGCACATTGGAGTGAAGCGTTGGAGGGCCCGAAATTGATCCAAGAAAATGAACGCGCGTCGCGTAGCGGACATCGTGGAACGTCCGACTACGGACGGAACTCGACGAAAAGGCCGCCCGTGAGCCCGACGTCAGGGGCCTGCGAGACGACCTCTCCGGCGTTGAGCGCAAAGCGCCGGCGCGAGCTCGGTGCCGTCACGAACGCCGTCGCTCCGAGCCCCCAGTGCTTGTTCAAGTGGTACGCGATCCGGAGGGATGCGCCGCGATCGAACCAGGGCGTCGTGGACGTGCGCGCGTTGCGGACGCCGCGGGCGCCGGCCTGCAGCACACCGGCATCGGCCTCGACGCAGGGCGCGATCTCGAGAGGTCCCGGAGCGAAGTGTAGCGGGCAGACGCGGAAGGTGGCCGCGGTCCATAGAAACGCGAAGCTTCCGATGGGGGCGTCGATCGTCTGGAAGGTGCTTTGCCGAACGCCGACCGCCAGCGAAGGCCAGAGCCACGCGGGTACGCCGGAACCGATGCGAAGCCGCGCCTCGAAGGCGGCGCCGAACACCGGCAGGGCGCTCGCCGTCACCGTCGACGTCATCTCGGCTCGGGCTTCGATGCCGAAGGACCAGGGCGTCGGCTCGGGGGAGGCGGGGGCGGCCGGCACGCGCTCCGCGACCGGCTCCACGACCGGGAAAGTAGGGGAAAGCTCCTCGCCGGATTCCGCCGGGTTGGGCGGAGCGGTCGGCGGGGCGACAGGCTTCGATTCGGGTTCCGAGAGTCGCGCTTCGGGATCAATCGCGGTCGCGAGGGCGACGGCGAGCGCACGCGCGACGGTCGTGCAGTCCCGGCCGACGATTGCCCGCGTGGTCGTCTTGCCGTTTGGCATCTTGAGCTCGAGCGTGCCGGCGAGGGCCGGCTGCCGTGATGCGATGCGGATCTGGAAGGATCGAATCCCGTCGCGAGGGGCGACCGGCGTCCACTTCGTCGTGTACCGCCGGACGATTCCGAAGAACTCCTCTTCGGAGGGACACGTGTCGCGAGCGGAATACGAGATCGCGACCAGCTCTGCGGTGGACTCCGCTTGGTCGGCTCCCGCGGCGAGCCGCGTCAGCAGGACCAATGCCGTGGCCGTGGCGGCCAACGCCGCCCGCGGCCCCCACACTGCGTGACGTCCGCATGGCCGACGCGCTCGCTCCACCGGTCGGCTCGATGGTTCCACGCAAGCCCATGGTCGCACAACCAGAGCGGCGGTTTACGGTCAAAGACGCGTGCAGCGGGCCTCGTCCTGCGAGCGCATGAGCGAGGTCGTGGAGCACGGTTCGCAACTCGAACGTGCTCCCGCTTCGCTGCGCTCCGCCGGCGGAGGACGACGACGTTACCTTGACGTGGCTCGACCCCGATGGCGACGGATTCCGATCCTCAGTCCGCGTGAAGGTCCTTGTCCTCGTTCTCGTCGGGGACGTCGGCGGCGGATGGGAGGGCGACGCCGTCGATGAGCGCGTCGAGATCGCCGCGGCGGCGCTGGAACGCGTCGCGATCGGCTGGTGGCAGGACGCGTACGCCGTCCATCTTGAGGGCGAGCGGATCGATGTAGACGCCGTTCTTCTTCACGCCGAAGTGGAGATGCGGTCCGGTCACGCGGCCGGTCTGTCCGACGTAGCCGATGAGCTGCCGCGGCTCGACCTTCAGGCCGGAGTGGACGCCCTGCGCGAAGCCCTTCAGGTGGCAGTAGACGGTGTTGATCCCGGCGCCGTGGTCGATCTGGACCATGTTCCCGCACGCCCCGCCGTTGCCGGCGGTGATGACGGTGCCCGCCGCGGAGGCGTAGACGGGTGTTCCCGGCGCCCCGGCGAAGTCGACCCCCTGATGAGGCGCCACCACCTTGAGCACCGGATGCATCCGCTTCGGGTTGAAGCGTGACGTGACGCGCGCGAGCGACAGCGGCGAGCGGAACTGCCCTCGGTACGGCTGCTTGCCCTTCGCATCGTAGAAGCCGGCCGCCGGAGCACGACGCGCCGAGCCCTCCACTTCGCGAGGATCGCGCTCGTAGTAGTAGACGCGGAGCGGCGAGCCGCTCTTCGGTACGAACTCGATCGCCTCCACCTTCACGCGGACGAACGTGCCCTCGACCCAGTCCTCCGTGGCAGCGACACGCATCCGGACGCCGGCGCGGATGGAACCCGGATCGACGTGACCTTCGAGCGCGTCGTCGACCGCGTCGACGATCTCGGGGCGCATCCCTGCAACGGCGATCGCCTTCGCGAGGTCGGCGCTGACGACGAATCCGTGGGCGGCGCGGCGATGCTCGACGAAGAGATCGAGCTTCTTGACCACGACGCGGCCGTCGGCGCTCGCGTCGTCGAGACGAGCCTGCCACACGTCGAGCGGAGACGTTGCGTACTCGAACGCGACGAGCGTGCTCTTGTTCTTGTCCTTCGCGAGGACGAACGTGTCGCTCTCGCGCGGGCGGTCGATGCGGCGTGCGCCCTCGAACGCTTGCGCGAGGCGCTTGATCTCGGCGCGCGGGAGACCGGCTTGTGTGAGCGTCGCGACGAGCCCGCGCTTTCCGAACGATCCTTCCGAGAGCTCGACGTTCGGGTCGTCCTTCAGCGCCGACACGCGCCATGCAGGCGGCGGCCTCACCATCGGTGAGCCCGCGTCGACGACGCTGAGGCTCGCCTCCTTCGGCGCCTCCTTCGCGGGATCGCCGTTCGTGTTGGCGGGCTGCTCGGACGTCGTCAGCGCGAGCGCGGGGGCCGGCGTCGATCCTCCGCGACGAGGTGACAGCGCGATGAGCCCGATCCCGACGGCGACGAGCGCGCCCATCGCACCGAGCGCGATCACCTTCCCGCGGTCGCGACCGTTCGACGTCGCCGCGCTCGACGGCGGTCCGCCACGCTCGCTCACCGGAGCGTCCTCGATACGAGGCTCTCCGATGAAGGATTCCTCCGGCGGAGGAACGGAAGGGCGGCTCTGCTGCACCATCGTCTCGGTCGATTCGTCCCGACCGCAAGTGCTGCACGGTCCGGTTCCCCCTTCCCCACATGATGCGTGGGGAGCTCCCACGTCGACCACGAGACATCCGAGGGCAACGTGAGGCGCGCGGTCCATAGCCTCTGCTACGCATCGATGCAACCCGACCGCGCTTCGAGAGATCGTTGGAGCTGCGACCTTTCGCGTCACCAGCAAGAGCGATGCCTCTTCCCCGTGCGCCGAAAAGGCGAGTAATCTTCGTCTATGTGGGGAGCTTCGGTCCTGCCGCCGCAGGACGAGGCGATCATCGAAGGAGGGATGCCTTGAACGAGCGTGTGAAGCAGCTCCTGGTTCTCGGTCGCGAGCACTACGCGAAGCGCGAGTTCGAGAAGGCCGAGCAGATGCTTCGCATGGTCCTCGAAGAGGAAGACCGGTACGCGGACGTGCACGACATGCTCGGCGTCATCGCTCACTCACGCGGCAACTTCCTCGTCGCTGAGCGTCACTTCGAGCGCGCGCTCGAGATCAACCCGGCATACACCGAAGCTGCGTTGAACCTCGCGGTCACGTACAACGACCGCGGCAAGTACGAGAAGGCGCGCGAAATCTACGGACGCATCAAGGTCGGCCCCGCGGGGACCACGCACGGCCTCGATCCATTCGCGCGCGGCAAGATCGCCAACATGCACGCGGACCTCGGGCAGGCGTACCACGATGCTGGTCTCGTCCGCGAAGCGATCACCGAATACGAGAAGGCGGTCGGCCTGTGTCCGCACTTCGCCGATCTGCAAACGAAACTCGGGACGCTGCTCCGCGAAATCAACGATCTGCCGAGCGCGCGCGTCCGTTACGAGGCGGCGCTCCAGGCAAAGCCGAACTACGTCCCGGCGCGCCTTCTGCTCGGCGTCATCCTCCTCGCGTCCGGCGACGCGAGCGGCGCCGAAGAGCACTGGAGGCACGTCATCTCGCTCGATTCGGAGAACTCGCAGGCGAAGATGTACCTGCGCATGCTCGAGCGCGCACGGATGTCGAAGCTCCCGCCCGCCGAGACGGACTGATCGAACGCATCTCGCAACGGAGATGCGCTCTACGCCGCGGAGATCAGCTCGTCGAGATCGCTCGGGCGTCCTTCGCTGACGTCGGCGTCGAGCACGTCGGCGAAGTGGCGGTGCGACGCGCGCGCGACCGCTTCGATCGACGGGGGCTGAACACCGAGCCGCGCGAGTGAGGTCACGTCGAGCTCGCGGATGCCGCACGGCACGATGAGGCCGAAGTTCGACAGATCGGTGCTCACGTTGAACGCGAAGCCATGCATCGTCACCCAGCGCGAGAGCCTCACGCCGATGGCGCCGATCTTCCCGAGACGCGCGCCGTTAGGAACGCCAATCGCCGCGTCGCGCGCGCGATCGACGTCCCATTCGTTCGGCGACGCCTCGTCGACCCACACGCCGACGAGCTTCGAGTCGCCGGGGACGACGCCGGCGGCGATGCCGTGATCCTTCGCGAGCCGCACCATCACCTCGGCGAGATCGCCGATGTAGCGGCGGACGTCGCAGCGATCGGGCTTCAGATCGACGATCGGATACGCGACGAGCTGGCCGGGGCCGTGGAACGTGACGTCGCCGCCGCGGCCCGTCTCGACGAGGTCTACGCCCTTCGCGGCGCGCTCCTCTTCGGCGGCGAGGATGTTGTCGGGCTTCGCGCTCCGGCCGAGCGTGATGACGGCATCGTGCTCGAGGAGCAGGATGACGTCCCCCACCCGACCGGCGATGCGCGCCTCGACGAGCTTCTGTTGCAGCCGATGGGCCGCGTCGTAACCGATGCGTCCGAGCCAATACGCGGTGATCGACCGCCTCATGACGTCTTACTTGGACTCAATCGGGCTCGCGGACAAGAAGAACGTTCGTTCGCTCGCGCGCTCACTTGTGCGTGATGCCGCGCTCGAGCTCGCCCGTGCACGCGTTCTGGCGCGCGGAGGCGGTCAACATCCGCCACTCCGTCTTCGACGCCGACTCGACCTCGACCGATCCGTCGGCCTCGAGGACGAGCCGCGAGCACTTCGCCCCCGCGTTCGCGACCCACACGCGGCGCTTCGCGTTCGGCGATCCCTTCGGGGCCTCCGTCCAGCTCGGCTTCCCGAGCCGCTGTGTCAGCTTCTGCGCCGCGCCTTCGACCGAGGTCTCGGAGCTCACGACGCCGACCGCCGCGCTGAGCTCGCCGGCGCTCTTCGCGCGGACCTGTTTCGCAGGCGTGATGTCGATGTTCGGGATCGACGACTCTTCAAGCTCGCTGCCCATCGCGAGCGGATCGAGCGCCTCGCGCGAGGGTGCCTCCTTCTTCGCGGTCTCCGCCTCGGCGGCGGCCTTCTTCTCCGCCCAGTCCTCCGCGGCCGTCTTCTTGTTCGCGCTCGGCGCGTCGTCCGCGGTCTCGGCGGACGTCAGCGCGGCGGACGACGAGGCCGTCGTCGTCGTCGCGGGCTCCGGCTTCTGTGCCGAGGCGCAGGCGGTGAGAGCGACGCAGAAGAACCCAGCGAACGACGTGAGCTTCATGCGCCGCCTCCTACTCTCGAGCCGAGGGCGAGGCAAGCTACGGTAGAGCTGCATCCGGCGGCCGCACGGGTGCATGTCTCGCCCCGCACTCGCACGGAGCACGCGGGTCGTACCCGTCGCGTCCGTGCGTGCTTCGCAAACCGTGAGGACGGCTAGCGATTCGCCTTCTGGCGCGCTTCGCCCTTCAGCTCGCGGGCCTTGCCTTCGGCCTGCATCTGCTCGTTGTCGATGACGGCACCGACCCGGTTCTTGATCGCGCCGGTCGCCTCCTCGAACGCGCCCTTCGTGCGCTCGCCGGCCTTCGCGCTCTCCTCGCGGGCCTCCCCCTTCAGCTCCTTCGCCTTGCCTTCGGCCTGCATCTGCTCGTTGCCGATCACCTTGCCGACACCCTGCTTGATCTTGCCGCCGATCTGCTCGGCCACACCTTCGCCGCGATTCGCCTGGTTACCCATTCTCGAGCTCCTTTCACGTGCGCGTCCCCGATGGACGCGCTCGAAGGAGCAATCGCAAGCGACGTGCCTCACGAACGAAAAACGGCCCGCGCGAAACGCGTGAGATCGCCTGCTCGAGCCAACGCTTCACGGTGACGCTCGCCCGATCTCGCCCCAACCGCGTCGCAAGCGCACGGCTCGCAGCCAAGAGCTCTTGATAGCAGCACGCATCATCCCCGCTCCGGAGGGAGAACAACCACCAGCCCGCCAGGGTCCGGATCCTCCTCGCAGCTCGTCAGTCCGGGCGCAGCATCGGACGCGCAACGAACGCCCCGCAGTCCACGAGACTGACAGGGTGAACATCGCTCGCGAAGGCGCAGTCGCAGCGATGAAGCTCTTTCGAGAAGAAGATTAACAGTGAGACAGGAAGACAGGGAGCCGAGAGGGAGGGGCCTTGCTTCGGTTCCGACCTGGACCCTCGTCGCCTCTCGCAAAACGCTTTCGCGTTTTGCTCGCAAATTTGAGCCTCCCTGCCATCCGGTGAGCTTGTTCCGCACAGGCACTGGCGACCTTGCCGGCTGCGGGACTCGGACGGAGAGCGGCCCGCATCACGTGGCAGCGTTCGTCGTCACAAGAGCGCGCGTGCGACCTGGACAGCCGTGGATGGCGTCGGCAAGTCGAGCCGCTGTCCTCCTCCCGAAGGTCTCGGGACAGAGCTTGGAGAGCGCACCGTTTGCGGACCAAGGATGGAGCTCGAAAGAGAGATCTTCCATTCCGAACGAAACGTGAAGTGCTCGCGAAGCGAGCGCTTCACGTTTCGTGAGGGCCCGACGAGGGTCCAGGTGAACAAAGAGAGGAGGCCTCTCCCTCTGATCTCCCTGTCGCCCTGTCCCCCTGTGAATCTCTCCTCGAGTCATCACGGCCAGCAGTCGATCGAGACCAGAGGACAGGCCTTGGCGACTTGGCGGTTCAACCCTCTTGGCGCCTTGGCGACTTGGCGGTTCAACCCTCTTCGCGCCTTGGCGACTTGGCGGTTCAACCCTCTCGGCGCCCGTGGCGACCTGGCGGTGAGCCTCAGCGCGAGTCGGTGCGGTAGTTCGGGGCTTCTTCGGTGATGATCACGTCGTGCACGTGGCTCTCACGCAGGCCCTGCGAGGTCGAGCGGATGAACTTCGCGTGCGTGCGGAGGTCCTTGATCGTGCGCGAGCCGGTGTAGCCCATACCGGAGCGGAGCCCGCCCATGAGCTGGTGCAGGATCGACGCGAGCGAGCCGCGGTGCGGGACGCGTCCTTCGATTCCCTCGGGAACGAGCTTCTCGTCGGCGGTGCCGGCCTGGCCGTAGCGGTCCTTGCTGCCCTTCCGCATCGCGCCGAGCGAGCCCATTCCGCGATAGACCTTGTAGCTGCGGCCCTGGAAGAGGACGAGATCGCCAGGCGACTCGTCGGTGCCGGCGAAGAGCGAGCCGATCATGACGGCAGCGGCGCCCGCGGCGATCGCCTTCGTGACGTCGCCCGAGTACTTCACGCCGCCGTCGGCGATGATCGGGACGTCGTGGCGGTCGGCCACGCGTGCGCAATCGCTGATCGCGCTGATCTGCGGGACGCCGATGCCGGCGACGACACGCGTCGTGCAGATGCTGCCCGGGCCGATTCCGACCTTCACCGCCGACGCTCCCGCATCGATGAGCGCCTCGGTGGCCTCTGCGGTCGCGACGTTGCCGGCGATGACCGGCACGTTGTGGCGCTTCGTCACCTCGCGGACCGCGTCGATGACACCCTTGGAGTGACCGTGCGCGGTGTCGACGATGATGACGTCGACGCCGGCGGCAACGAGCGCCTCGACGCGCTCGTCACGATCGGCGCCTGGGCCGATCGCCGCGCCGACGCGAAGGCGACCCTGCGGGTCCTTCATCGCGAGCGGGTTGCGGTCGGCCTGGAGGATGTCCTTGATGGTGATGAGCCCGACGAGCTTGCCGCCGTCGACGACGAGCAGCTTCTCGATGCGGTTCTGGTGAAGGAGCTCGCGCGCCTCGTCGTTCGTGACGCCGGGCGAGACCGTCACGAGCTGGCGTGTCATCAGCGCGCTCACGGGCTGATCCAGGTTGCGCTCGAAGCGAATGTCGCGCGCCGTGAGGATGCCGACGGGGCGATCGCCCTCGACGACCGGCAGACCGGACACGTCGTGCTCGCGCATCGTGGCGAGCGCCTCGCGAAGCGGCTGGCTCGGACGCACCGTGACCGGCGAGAGCACCATTCCGCTCTCGGCGCGCTTCACCTTCTCGACCTCGCGCGCCTGATCGGCCGGCGGGAGGTTCTTGTGGATGATGCCGATGCCGCCTTCACGCGCCATCGTGATTGCGGCGCGCGCCTCGGTGACGGAGTCCATCGCCGCGCTGACGAGGGGGATATTGAGCTCGACCCCTTTGCAGAGGCGCGTCCGGACGTCGACGTCTTTCGGAAGCACTTCGCTGTAGGCCGGAACGAGGAGAACGTCGTCGAACGTGAGGCACTCCCGGAGACGGTCTTCGAGCATGCGCGGCGTTTAGCGCGCTGACCTCCCGAATGGAAGCCACGGCCGTGTCTTGGATCGAGCTTCTCTGGACTCTGGCGTGGGGAGTCCGCAGTTCGCGCGCCGTCCAGATGCAGCTCTGCCATGACGGACGGCTCGCGACGGCGTCGCCGAGTCCGCACAGCCGTTCGCGATCGAGTGCAACATACATCCAACTCGCCGTGCACAAGCTCGATGCGAGGCTGAGCGCGAGGACGCGGCCGTGACTGCGCCCCGGGGCGCCTGGCGCCCATGATCAGGCTGCTCCGTGCTCACGAAGTCCGCGCAAGCGACGGATTTCCTTCGATCAGCATCATGTAGCCAAACGTGGCACACGAACTGCTGCCTGCCCGGCCATCATGCGAACTCTCTTCGTGCTTACGCTTGCTTCGATCACGCTCGCCTGCTCCGCCGGTTCGTCGACCGGTTCGTCGGACGACGACTACACGGCTCGGCCGACAGCGGGGTCGACGACCCTGCGCGTGACCAATCCACTGAACGCGCAGCTGACGAAGGTCGTCGTGCAGCGGAAGTCCGAGTGCGCGGAGACTGGCTGTCCAGAAATCCCCGTCGCTCTCGATACCGACGTTGCGCTGACTGCAGGTACGTACTGCATCCGAACGGAGGTGAGCGCCTCTTCGAACGACGGCTCCGAGCCGAGCTGCACGCTCACGCTCGCCGCCGGGACGGCGACGACGTACCAGCTCGCGGCTGTCCGTTTCGTCCGGAGCAACAACGAGAAGGTCGCGCTCGTCGATGGGCCTCTGTCCGAGTGGACGAGCTCGAGGGGACGGTTTCTCCGTAACCAGGACCCCGTCGCGCATCCTGCAGGAGCGGTGAGCTACGCGCTCTACGGCCGGTTCGATGCAGTCGAGGTCGACGCAGCCGAAGGGCAGCTCACGACGGTCGACCTCGACGCCGTCGCAGACCGGTATGCGGTCCGCTTCCGTTGCGAGGCAGGCACGCTCCCCGATGCGCACCCGAACAGCGTCACCGCTCCGAGGCTCGACCTCGTAGCCCCCGGCGTCATCATGGCGGCGTTGCCTCAGAGCTGCTCGGGGGCTACCTGGCTCGCGCGCTTCGTGCGCGCCCCGCAAGGGAACCTCACATTCGGGCCGACGTCGGTGCCGCTACCGATCGGGGCTCCGGGCGCCCCCGTCCCGGAGCTGCTCCTCCATCGTCTCGAAGTGGCAAAGCCGAAGGTCACGCAGGGGGACGGCTCGATCGTCGAGGTCGATGCGAGCGTCTCCGTCTCCGCGTCGGGCAGCTCGTCCGCCTTTGCGAAGTTCGCTGCCGGCGCGGGGATCAACCTCCCGAGCGGAACGTGGACGACCGTGACGGAGTTCACGAGCCCGATCGACGACACCCCGGTGCGCCAAAAGCGCGAAGTCACGCTCCCGGAGCAGTGAAGGCCTACTCGGGGACCTTGTTGCCCTTCGCGACTTCGCCTTCTCGGTAGTCGTCGAGACCCTCGCAGAAGTTGTGCGAGACCTCGGGGTCGAACTGCGTGCCGGAGCAGCGCTCGATCTCGGCGACGGCCACTTCGTGCGGGAGCGCGCGGCGGTACGCGCGATCGCTCGTCATCGCGTCGTACGTGTCGGCGACCGCGATGATGCGCGCCATCAGCGGCACGTCCGGCCCCTTCAGTCCGAGCGGGTACCCGCGGCCGTCCCAGCGCTCGTGATGCAGGTGCACGCCGGGGATGAGCGGGTGGAGGAACTTGATCGGCTCGAGGATGTCGCGGCCGTAACCGGGATGCCGCTTGAACGTCTCGTATTCATCCTGCGTCAGCTTCCCGGGCTTGTTCAGGTTGAGGACGCAGCCGATCTTGCCGATGTCGTGCATCAGCGCGCTCTGGCGGACGATCTCGACCTGCTCGGGCGAAAGACCGAGGCGCATCGCGAGGTACATCGCGTACGTGGCGACGCGCTCCGAGTGGCCCGCCGTGTAGCGGTCCATCTTGTCGATCGCCTTCGCGAGCCCCTCGATCGTCTGCTGGAACGTGGCGCGGAGATCTTCGTAGAGGCGGGCGTTCTCGATCGCGGCGGCGGCGCGCGAGCCGACGATCGAGAGGAGCTTTCGCTGCCCCTCGTCGAAGCGCTTGCCCTTCGTGAAGCTGAACGCGGTGATCCAGCCGAGAAGGCGGTTCTTCATCCGGAGCGGGACGGCGATGAGCGACTCGACCGGGAGCTCGGGCTCCGATTCGAAGAAGCGCATCACCTTGTCGCGGCCGTGCTCGAGCAGCGTGGAGTCCTCGGCGAGGTGCTCGACGAACGCGCGCGGCGCGAGCGCGCCGAGGCTCGAGGACTCCCTGATGTCCTTCATCGGCCCGCTGCGAAGATGTTTCGGCGGGAGCAGGCGCTGCCGCTCGAAGTAGCCACCCTCGCCGTTGTCGAGCCAGGTCGACGCGAGGTCGGCGTGGATCTCGTGGATCGCCGTCTCGCCCACCGTCGCGAGTACCTCCTCGAGCGAGAGGCTCGCGGCGATCGCTTCGCTGACCTTGTAGAGCGAGAGCGCTTCCTTGAGGCGCAGGTTCTCCGCGGCGAGGCGCTGCTTCTCGAGGCCGCGCTGGACGACGTGAATGACCTCTTCGACCTTGAACGGCTTCAGGATGTAGTCGTAAGCGCCGCGCTTCATCGCGTCGATCGCCGTCTCGACGGTACCGAAGCCCGTCATGATGACGGTCAGCGCGTTCGGCGCTGCGTTGCCGATCTGCTCGAGCAGCTCGATGCCGCCCATCCGCGGCATCTTGAGGTCGCTGATGACGAGGTCGTAGTGAGCGTGATTCAGCTCGCTGAGGGCGGCCTGCCCGTCCTCGGCCGTACGGACCACGTAGCCTTCCATCCCAAGGAAGTCGGCGAGGATGTCCCGGATGAATTTCTCGTCATCGACGATCAGGACGCGAGGTCGCTCTTCGTTCGTCATCATCTGGGGGTGAGTCGAGTGCCTCGGGGCTTCGGTACCGACCGAACGAGCACGTGCGGCGCGGCGGTGCGGCAGTTGAAGAAGGCAGCCGTCGACTTTATCAGACACATCGAAGACCTCTTCAGACTTTCGTGCGAGCTCGACCGAGGCGCCCGGCCCCGTTGCCGCCCTGTCGTGGGCGTGCAAACGTCGAGGATCCGATGGCCGCCCGCGCCAACGTCCCTGCTCGTGCTCGCATCCTGGCTACGCCGCCGGGGATGAGCGCGAGCGCGGTTCGTCGAGGACCGGCGCCGCTCGCCCTCGCAGTCTACGGAGGGCTCTCGCTGCTCACCCTCGGTGTCGCGCTCGCGCGGGGAACGAGCCCGCTCGAGACGGACGCCTGGGTGACCGATCTGCCGGCGTGGTCGCTCCATCTCGCCAGCATCGCCGCCGGGATCGCCCTCGCGTTCGTGACGGTCCGCGCGACCCGCCTCTTCGTCGACCGATGGGGCTGGGCAAAGATGCTCCACGCCGACCTGCGCCCAGCCGTGCGCGACGCGGCTGACGGGACGATCCTCGTGCTCGGCATCGCGAGCGGCGTCGCCGAAGAGCTGTTCTTCCGCGGCCTGCTCGCGCCCGCCCTCGGTCTGGTCCTCTCTTCGGTCGCCTTCGGCGGCCTGCATCAGCTCCGAGGACGCGTCGGCTGGATCTGGGCGGGATGGGCCACGGTCATGGGCCTGCTCTTCGGGTCGCTCTTCCTCGCGACCGGCAGCCTTCTCGGCCCGATCGTCGCGCACGCGTCGATCAACGTGGCGAACCTCCGGTTCCTCCGCGACACCGATGTCCAGCCGAAGAAGCCGCGCCGCCTCGGCGGGCTGCTCGGCGACGTCTGAGAGCGGCCGCGAGAGCGCTCGTGGTCAGAGGGCGTCGCAGTGGAGCGAGTCGTAGCGCACGCGCAACGGTGCGGTGTCGAGCCTGTACGGATTACCGAACACGAGACCGAGACGGAGCGCGATCTTCGACGACGCCGGCCAGGACGGCATCGGCATCGCGTACACCTGGACGCCGTCGCTCAGGATCGCCTTGGGCTCGGGCGTGCGCTGGAACGTGACCACCACGTTCCTCCACTGTCCGAGGCCGGTCGAAAAACCGTTCACGTAATTCGCCGGTCCGGCATCCTCTTCTACGTCCTCGCCGAGATCGATCCGCGTGCCCCCTCCGCGCAGGACGAGCGCCGCGCCATGGAACTGCGCCGCCTCCGCCGCCGCGATCTCGAGCAACTTGTACTGCCCATCCGACGGAATCGCGTCGAGCCGGACGTCGAAGGTGCATCGGAGCCCTGCGCTGTCGCCGAGCGCGATCACCTGTTGGAGATAAGCTTCCGTTCCCCATCTCACGTTCGGCGTTTCGACGAGGAGCGAGGTCGGCTGCGTCGTCGCCGTCAACGAGTCGGTGGCCATGGTGACGGGCGGCTCGTTCCAGTCGACGACCACAGGCTTCCACCGCGCGAAGCCTGCGTCGTCGTCGAAGTCCTCGCAGAGGAAGTGGCCGCAGGACGCTTCGGCTCCGGCATCGCTCGAAGGTCGACCAGCCTCGCCCTCCGGGCCGGCCTCGAGCGTTCCCGCGCCGCCCTCCGAGCCGTCGCCTTTCGGAGCACCGTCCCCTTCCGAGTAGCCACCGAAGTCGGTGAAGAGCGCGCATGCCGAGAGCAGCAATCCCGTCGAGACCACGGCCAGCACTCGGCGCATATGTTCCAGATTAGCTGACGCTAAACTTCGAGGTAATACCCGCTTCGAGGGAGGCCGGTGTGTGCGGATTGGGCCACCGCCATGGGCCTGCTCTTCGGATCGCCTTGTTCGCGACGGAGGCCTGCCCGGCCCGAGCCGGCGCATTCGCGGCGGTCGCCGTGGTGAATTTCAGTTTTTCCGCGACACCGACGTCGAGCTGAACGAGCGGTGCGCGTGCTCAGCACGCGGCCTGGAGCATGTCGATGCCGTCGTCGATCGTGCGCGCGATCTCGTTCGTCATACGGCGAAGCGCGGAGAGCGAGCCCTCGAGCGAGCCCGTGGCCTGCACGAGGTCGCGCTCGTGGGCCTCGTTCCGAGCGTCGAGCTCCTTCTGGAGCGTGTCGATCTGGAACCCGAGATCGTCCACGACGGCTTCGGCACGACTTTCTTCCGCCGCGAGCGCTTCGATCTCCCACGGTTGCGGATCGGAGGCGACCGCATCGTCCGCGAAAGACGATGGAGCGCTGTCCGCGCCCGTCGAGACGCCGCCCATCGACGAACGCTGGAGCGCTTCGCGGCGCGCGCGCAGCGCATCGAGGTGGGCCCGCTCGCGCGAGCGATCGTGGACGAGGACGTCGATCGCGTGGCCGAGGTTCGTGCGGAACTCACGGCCGATCGCCTCGAGACGATCGACCTTCGCCTGCAGCTCCGAAGCGAGCTTCGCGGCACGCTCGACGCGCGGGACCATCTCGCCGGCGACGAGCGCGAGCTCCGCGGCCCGACCGGCGAGGACCAGCGCGGGCCCGCCCGCACGGCGCGCCTTCGCGATCGCTGCCTCGAGCTCGACGAGCGCCGTCGACCACCGTGAGCCGATCTCCTTCGTGGCGAGCCTGCCGACATTCGCGCTTTCGAGCGCCGCGAGCAGCGGCGAGCTCGTTCGGTCGACGATCGTCTCGAGCGGCTCGCGCGAGTTGCCCGGGATCGCCGACGTCCTCTCCGCCGCCGGCGCGCCGTCGGCTCCGCGAGCGATCGCGCTCGTACCGAAGCGCCGGAGGATGTCGGCGAGCGCATCGTGGAGCGCAAAGGCATCGTGCGGGCGAACGGCGGGATCGCGCGCGAGGCATCGCAGGAGGAGGGATTCGAGGTCGGGCGGGAGCCCCGCGATTCGCCGGCTCGGAGGGATCGGCGCGCTCGTCAGCGGCTTGAGGAGGAGATCCGACTGCCCGCGCCCCTCGAACGGAAGCTGCCCGGTGACCATCTCGTAGACGACCACGGCGAGCGAGTAGATGTCGGCGCGACCGTCGATCGGCAGGCCACCGACGTATTCGGGCGCGATGTAGCCGGGCGTCCCGAAGAGCTGCTCGTTCAACGTGAGCGTGGGCTCGCCCATCATCTTCGCGATCCCGAAGTCGGTAAGCTTCACGAGCTCGAGCGCCGCCGCCGGATCGAGCGCGGGCGACTTCCGCGGGACGAGCAGGATGTTCTCGGGCTTGAGGTCGCGATGGATGATGCCGGTCTGGTGTGTTCGCGCGAGCGCGCTCGCGACCTGGAGCGCGATGCGGACCGCGCGCTCCCACGCAAGCGGCCCCGCTTGGATCTGCGCCAAGAGCGACTCGCCCTCGACGTACTCCATGACGAGGTACGCGATGCCGTCGGACTCGCCCACGTCGGAGATCTCGACGATGTTCTCGTGGTTGATCCGGTTCACCGCGCGGGCTTCGCGAAGGAACCGCTCGCGGTGCTCGGGGATACGCGACAGCTCGGGCCGCAGGATCTTGATCGCGCTCAGCCGGCTGATGAGCTCGTGACGTGCGAGGTAGACGACGGACATGCCGCCCGAGCCGAGCTTCTTCGTGAGCCGGTAGCGCGCCGCGATCGTCTTGCCGAGGAACCGATCGTTGCTCTTCTGCAGCGCGGTGCCGTCGAAGGGGCAGAAGCCCGCCTCGTCGGGGAGCAGCTCCGAGCAACGAGGGCAGATCTTGGCCACAACGGAGTGAGCCTATCAGAAAGGCCGAAAGTCCAGTCTTCGGCAAGACTGGCTGGCCGTGACGCTCACACGGGGACGGGGCCGCCGAACGCTCCGAAGAAGCGGGCGACCCAGAGCACGACCTCGAGCGCCGCGACGAGAATGACTCCACGCTTCACGAACGAGCCGACGCGTCCTTCCGCAACGCCGCGGAAGTCGCCGTGGACGAGCACCGACCCGAGCGCCTGGACGGCGAGGACGCCGATGAGCATCGCCATCACCGGACCGAGCGGGTTGTAGTGGAGGACTCCGTCGAGGTCGCCGTGGAGGAGCGCGACCGCGGAGCGCGTCGAGCCGCACCCGGGGCACGGCGTGTGAAAGATCTTCGCGAACGCGCACGGGATCGCCTTCGCATAGAGCAGCGCTCCGAGCACGCCGAGCAGCACGACAGCACCCGCAGCCCGGCGAAGCCGCACGACGAGCGGAGGCGTCATCACTGTCGAAGGCGCTGTCTGGGAAAGCTGTACGGCCACTTTCGTGTCTCGAATCGAATTGGCAGCGGAGCGGGTCGATGCGATTCTTTGGTCCCGATCGAGGACGACGCTGGAGATCGCGCGCGCCCCGCATACGACGGAGAGACCTCAATGATGATTTCGGACCCGACGAGCGCAAACGGAAATCTTCACGCGGCCGGTGGATATGGTCCTCCCGGCGGAGGCTATCCGCCGGGTGGTGGTGGAGGTTACGGCGGACCTCCGGGCGGAGGCGGCGGCGGCTACGGCGGACCTCCGGGCGGCGGAGGCGGTTACGGCGGACCTCCGGGCGGCGGCGGCTACGGTGGACCTCCGGGCGGCGGCGGCTACGGCGGACCTCCGGGCGGACCGCCGCCGGGTGGTGGTGGTTTCGGCGGACCTCCGGGCGGAGCTCCTCCGGGCGGCTACGGCGGGCCCCCGGGCGGCGGGTTCGGCGGACCTCCGCCGCAAGGTTTCGGTCCTCCGGGCGGCTTCCCTCCCCCGGGCGGCCCGATGATGCCGGGCGCGGGCGGCGACGTGAACACGACGTTGCCGATGGTCCTCAACATCGTCGGCTTCTTCCTGTGCGGCTACGGCTGCGTCTCCGCGATCTTGTTCGTCGTCGGATTCGTCTTCTCGCTCCAGGCGGGCAACATGAAGAAGACGGGCGACGTCGAAGGCGCGCGTGCCAAGGCAAAGAGCGCGATGACGATGGCGATCGTCGGCTACGTCTTCGGTGTCGTCGCGGGCGCCGTCCTCGGCATCCTCCGGGCGATGAACTCCTGACGGACGTCGGGACCTGAATCGGAGAGGACAGCGGGCGCGCCTCGCTGTCCTTTCTGCATTTGGCGGCTCGAGTGCGCGCTCGCGAACGATCCGCGTCAGGGCCCGGTCGCCACGATCGAGCACTCGAGCGCTTGCCGCCACTCCATGCCTTCCGCGATGCCGACGCGCGCAAACGTCGAGCCCTTGCCCACGAGCCACGTCGCGAGGCTCGCCTGGTCGAAGCCACCTCCGGGCTGCACGACGCGGAGACTGACGCTCGGCCCCCTCACCTCGAAGCCTTCGAGGCACACGCGCTTCGTCGTCCAGCGCACGCGCGCGATCATCGGAGCGTCCTCGACGCGGAGCTCCGGCGTCGTCACGCGGATCCACGGCGCGACCGTCTGGATCGTCGCGCGGTAGCCGCCTGGCTCGCCTCTGCACGCCGCGCCGTCCGCGAGCTCCAGCGTCGACCACGGCGCGAGCGGCGTCGGCGGCATCGCAGGAATGACGAGGAACGCGGGGTCGAGCGCGGAAGGCGGATCGCTGCCGCTCGGCATGCGGAGGATCGCGAGATCGCCCTTCGGCCCCACGGCGAGCGCGTCCGGGTTGGCCGGATAGTACGCTTCGCTCGCGAGCGGGCTCACGTCGAACAGATCCGATGCTCCCGCCGGCCCGACCTTGAAGACGTGGCCGACGCCGCTCGACTCGATCTCGAGGAACGCCGCCTCGTCCGACGCAGCACCGCCGAGGATCACTCCCGAGACGACGTTCGGCGTGTTCTGGGATGAACGAATCGCGACGCGAACGCGGTCGCCTCGGAAGACGGAGAGGAGGCCGTGATCGATGTTGTGGAGAGCGATGTCCGAGGGCGCATTCGGATCCGATGACGTGAGCGTCACGATCGTGCCGCTCTCGGTGAAGTCCTCGGCGAGGACCTCGTCGGCGGTCATCCCCGCTCGGCGACCAGCCGCGACGACGTCGCTCATCGCGATCCCCGTGCGGACGATCCGGCCGAGCGGATCGAACGGAGCGACGTACGCGACCCCGCGACGGAGCGCCATCGGGTCCTTGTTCGGCCCGGTCACCCTGATGATGTCGCTGTCGCGCGTCGTCCCGAAGCCGGAGAGCAGCGCGCGCACGGACGGCGTCGCGTCCGACTCACCACCGGCGGGCTCGTGGATGGGGCTCACGATGCCGCGCGGGAGCGGGGCCCGGACGAAGCCCCAGTCGCTCCTGTCGTTCGCGACCGGGAGCCGGCTCGCCCCGAGGCCTTGGTCCTCCGGCGAGTCGCTCGTGCGCGCCAGCACCTTCGAGGTGACGGGCTCTCGAGGGCGGCACGAGAGCTCGACGCCGCGGACACGCCTCACCTCGGGCGCTCCCGGAGCAGGCTCCCTCGGGGCCTCGATGCGCGGCGGCCGGAGCGCCCAGCCGACCCGATAGAAGGAGCCGAGGTCGCATCCTGCCGAGGTGCAGCTGACGAGATCGAACGCGTCGGCGCCCGCCGGAGGCGTCGCGACCTCGGTCCACGTCGCTCCGTGATCGTTCGACTGGTAAAGGCGCCCGTCGCTCGATCGACCGAGGCCGAGGGCGCCGGCGAAGACGAGATCGAACGAATATGGCGAGCGCGTGAGCTTCCCGTCCTCCGTGATCGCGACGCTCTCGCCATGCCGCTGCCAGCCCCGGAGCGTGATTCCGGGACCGAACGACCAGCTCGTGTCGACGAGGCCGCCCCCGGTCGCAAACGCGCGCTTGTAGCGGAGGATGCGGCCGTATTTTCCGGGATGCGAAGGGTACGAGGACCGCCCGACGACATCGCGGACCTCTTCGGCGATCGCCTGGAATGCCTGGTTTCTCGGATCGTAGATGCCCGGGCTCGGCTCGACCACGAGCGCAACGACGTGCCCATCGTGGCGCGGCACCCATCGCGCGACGTTCACCTCCTGCGCTCCGCCGTCCGACGCGAGGCCCGAGACGTCGTGCTCCTCCCACGTGCCGTTCGGCATCCGTACGCAGACGACGGGCACGTCGTTCGGGCCCGGCGGAGTACCCTGACACGATCCGGCGTACGCGAGACCGCCGTCATCGGAGGCGAAGAACAGCCCGCCCCCTGCGAGCGTCTGCTCGACGATCGGCTCGTACGACAGCGCGTGCGAGACGACGAACGCGCTCGTCCCCGTGTGCGCGACGCAGGCAAAGAGGACATCCCCTGCGGTCGGCACCGCTTCGCAGTAGGCATCCGGCGGAACGCGGCCGGGTGAAACGGAGAGCACCTCGCCGGTGTGGACGTCGACCCGGACGAGGTCACCCGACTCGATCACGACCGCGGTCGTTTCGTCGATCGAAGCACCCGAACGGAACACCGTCCGGAGCGGAGCCTCGTTTCCTCGCCAGCGCGGATCTCTCGGGCGCAGCTCCGAAACCGGATCGGACGGAACCTTGTCGAACCAGGAGAGGTGCCCGTCGATCTCGAGCCGCCCCGCGCCGCCGTTTGCGTCGACGAGCCAGACGTCACCAGAGGCGATCGCGACCTGTGCCGGCGGAGTCCTCACCTGCGCCGTCGCATCGGTCCAGTGCGCGCCGCCGTCGGTGCTGGTGAGCACCGTTCCCTGGTCGCTCCAGGCGATCGCGCGCCCATCGTCGAGCGCCTGCACGTCGGCAGCGCCGAGCGGCGCGAGCGGCGCACGATCGCCGTTCGGTAGCGTGATCCCCCATCGCTCACCATTGCGCGTCCGTACGAGGAGCGACTTCGGCGCGAACGAGACGGCCTCGATCGCATCCAGCACGCGTGTGACGGGGACGAGCTTCGCGTCGAAAGCATCGGCGCGATAGAGCGTGCTCGCCGTCCAGAAGAGGAAGCCCCCGCCGAAACGGCGCGGGATGCGCACGGCGCCGACGATCGGATCGCTCGTCGCGTCCGACGCGATGCGCGGCTCGCCCTGCCCGACCACCACGCGGCGCCTGTCGACGACGAGGCCGACCACGCCGCGCGCGCCGAGAGGGAGCGCAATCGAGCTCGCGCGCGAGATGGACGGATCTGCGATGAGATAGTGGGGCAGCCCGGACGAGGAGGGCTGTGCCGGAGGTTCGATCTGCACCTGCGGCCCGATCGGAACGCGCCGCTGCTCTTCATGGACGCACGCCGCGATCGCGAACGCGCACGTCGCGGCGACCGCGGCTCGGCGACCGAGGAGCGAGCACGACGCGATGAGCTGGGCGCGCATTCGAAGCTACCTGTCCGAGATGTCGACCCCCGTCATACCGGATCCTTGGCCCGAGAGGAGTCGGCGTCCTTCGGAAGCTCCGCCCGGAGGCCGAGCACCGTCAAATACGCTGCGCGGACGTCTCGCGTCACTGCACGATAACGCTCGAGGAGCGCCTCCGCTGCCGTCCCCGACGGCGTGCCCGCGCCGTCACGAAACCCCATGCGGCGGGCGAGCGCCGGGAGCCCCGGGGCCCCCTCTTCGATGAGGCTCGCGCTCGTCCCGTGCACCACGCGGAGCGCCTGCTCGAGGCGGCGCAACATGGCGTATCCCTCACGGAGGACGGCGGCGACGGACGCGTCGAGATAGCCGCACGTCTCGAGGGCGCCGATCGCGGTCTCCGTATCTGGCGTCCTCACGCGCGGATCGGCGCCGTACTTCATCTGGAGCCACTGCACCGCGAACTCGACGTCGACGATCCCGCCCCGTCCGAGCTTCACGTCGTAGCGCCGCGGCCCCTCCTTCCCGAGCTCACGCTCCATCCGCATCCGGAGGTGATTCATCGCGGACGCGTCGGGTGCGCCACGCTCGTACGCGACGTGCGAGGCGAGCGCGATCACCTTCCGACCGAGCTCGACGTCACCGGCGCACGCGCGGGCCTTCACGAGGGCCTGCCGTTCCCAGTCGGCCGCCTGTGTTCCGCGCTCGTCCGAGGTCGGTTCGAGCGCGGCGCCGTCACGCGTGAGGCCGTGGTAGCGCGCGAACGCGTCGAGGCTGACGACGAGGAGCCCGTGGCTCCCCGACGGACGAAGCCGGGTGTCGAGCTCGTAGCCCGGCCCCGCGCCGTGCGGCGTGCTGACGAGCGAGAGCACGCGCTGCGCCGCGCGCACGTACTTCTCCGCGAGCTCGTCTTCCCTTCCCGGCGCGTCGTACACGAAGAAGATGTCGAGATCGGACCCGTGGCCGATCTCGCGCCCGCCGAGCTTTCCCATCGCGATCACGGCGAGGCCACCTTCCCCTTTTCGCTCCGCGAGGCTCCGCTCATCGACTCTCCGCTCCGCGAGGCTCCGCTCATCCCCTCTTCGCTCCGCGAGGCTCCGCTCATCGACTCTCCGCTCCTCGAGGCCGCGTGAATCACGCAGCATGCGCTCTCTACGGCCTCGCAGAGCGTGCCGCGTGGCGTGCTCGAGCGTCGCATCGGCGAGCGCGCTGAGCACCGTCGTCGCCTCACGCGTCTTGAGCTCGCCCGCGAGCTCGGCGAGCCCGACCTCCATCGTGACGCGCGCCTTCGCGTGGCGGAGCGCACCGACGAAAGCGTCCTCGGGATCGACGTTCTCGTCGGCGAGGAGCTCCGGCGCCATCGCGGCCGACACCTCGGTATCGACCTCCTGTCGCGTCGTCTCCGGCGTTGGCGGGCGCTTCGTGAAGAGGACGCTGTCGACGAGCTCGGGTCGATACACGAGCGCGTCGCCGAGGAACGCGCTCGCCCCGAAGAGACCGACGAGACGACGAAGGACATGGAGGTCCTCCGCCATCGCGCGCGTGTACACGCTCGGCGTCGCGAGCCGCGAGAAGAACGTCCCGAGCAGCCGCGCGGCCTGCTCGGAATCGGCAGCATCCGAGAGTGCCTCGAGCAGCGCCACCGCGAGCTCGGGATGTCGGTCGCTCGTGCTCGCGCCCAGCGGGAAATCGGCTCGTCGCGCGAGCGCGAGGAGATGGCGCGCGAGATCGGCCGATGTGGTCGTCGCGAAGTCGATGCCGGGCCCTTCGGTGATCGCCGCGAGGACCTCCCTCTCCTCTCCCGACTCGATCGCGGTGAGGAGCGCCTCGAAGCGCTCGCCGCCGCGCTGCGAGCCAGGGACCTCCTTCGTCAGCGACGCGAGGCGCTGCGTCACGCGCCGCCGCGTCTTCTCGACCTCGCGCTCGAGCTCGAGACCGGAGGCGTGCCCCAGCGAACGAGCGATCGTCTCGAGCATCTCGCCGCGCGGGAGCTGGTGCGTCTGGATGCCGGTCGCGAACTGAACGCGGTGCTCGAGCCGGCGGAGCGTCAGGTACGCGGACTCGACCTCGCGGCTCTCGCGGTCGGTCACGAGCCCGCGCGAGCGGAGACGTCGGAGGGCCTCGAGCGTGTTCGAGTCCCGAAGGCTCGGCTCGCGGCCGCCCCAGACGAGCTGGAGCGACTGGACGAAGAACTCGGCTTCGCGGATCCCGCCCGGACCGAGCTTCAGATCGCGCTCCGGATCCTCCGACAGCTCCGCACGCGCGCGCTGGACGAGCTGCGCCATCTCGCTCGCGATGCGTGGATCGATCTTTTTCCGCCAGACGAACGGCGCGAGCGCCTCGATGACGCGCGCGCCGAAGCCGGGATGGCCGGCGACCGGCCGCGCGCGCACGAGCGCGGCGCGCTCCCACGTCCGTCCCCACGTCTCGTAGTAGCGCTCGGCGGCAGCGAGCGCGTTGACGAGCGGTCCGCGTGACCCTTCCGGACGAAGCCGGAGGTCGACACGCCAGCACATGCCATCCTCGGTGACGTCCTCGAGGGTCGCCGTGAACCGCTGCGTGATGCGCGTGAAGTGCTCGTGCAGCGTCTGATCGGTTACGACGCCGTCCTTCACCACGTCGCCGTCGTCGGTTTCGTAGAACGGCAGAAGATCGACGTCGCTTCCGCAATTGAGCTCACGGCCGCCGAGCTTCCCCATGCCGAGGACGGTGAACGCACAGCGCTCGCCGGAGGGGGTCATCGGTATTCCGAACCTCTCCTCGGCCCAGCGCTGCGCCTCGGCGAGCGCGATCTCGATGCATGTCTGCGCGAGATCGGAGAGCTCACGTGCCGTGACGTCGACGTCGCCTGCCTCTCGCGCGCGGAGCTCGCGCGCCGCAATGCGCAGCCGCTCGCGCTGGGCGAAGAGGCGGAGACCGCGGCGTACGTCGTCGTGGTCCGACAGATCCGGGATGAGCGCCGACGCGAGCCGCCGATACGTCCGGAGGTCGCGCGCGATGCGGAGCCTTCCTTTGCCGATCGTGAGGACGTCGTCGGGGCGGAGCACGAGCTGCGCTCGAAGGGCCGGATACGCGGTCATCAGCGCGCCCGCGAGCTCGTGCATCGCTTCGTCGACAGGGAGCCCTCGCGCTCTGGCCGCCTCCGCCCAGGCCGCCGCCGCGCCTCCGCCGTCGGCTGGACCCGTGCTCTGGGCGCGCTTCATCGAGCGCCCGATGTTAGCTCACGGCGCGAGCGGAGCAGGCGCCGTGATGGGAACGCGGGCGTCCTCGAGCACGTCGCCCGTATCTGCGTCGACCACCCAGCGGAAGAAGAAGTACTGCGGCGGTCCGCCGGCGCCCGGATCGTCGGGAGCGACCTCGGGCGGTGCGGGCTTCGCGATCTCGACGAGATACGCGAGCCGGTACGTCAGCCACGCGAGCTGCGGTCCCGTCGCGACGTGGATGACGAGCTGCACGCGGGTCACATCTGCGGGCTGCACGTCGCCGAGCGGAATGCGGCGGAGGTCCCTCGGGTCGCGGAGGACGTCGAGTCCGCCTTCGTCCGCGTCGAGCACGAACACCCGACGACCGACGAGCTTCGCGATCAGCCGAGGATCGTCCTGTGCGAGCCCGGGCTTCGTGTCGATCGCGAGATGGGGATGCACGCGCGAGAGGTTCACGAACGAGCTCACCTGCCCGTCGTCGTCGACGAAGACTTCGACGTCGGCGTGATTGCGGAGCTCGTCGAAGCCTTCGTAGCCCTTCGTCGGGAACGACGCATCGAAGCGGACCGCCCATCGCGCGCGTGGGTCCGCATGATCGCTCGGCTCGACGTTGCGGGCGTGCTCGGCGAGGCCGGCCACGACGTGGCGTGGAAGCCCGAGGAGATCGGCGTTCCTCTTCACGAACTCGCGCGCAGCGATCGACGCTTCGGTCTCCGCGATCGGGCCGCCCGCACGAGGCGGCCTTACGCCGGCGGCACGACGCGCGCGTCGAAGGAAGCCGGCGAACGGATCGACGACGATGATGCTTCGCGCGAGCGCGTCCTCGTTCACGGTCCACTGCGACGTCGGCGGCGCCGGGTTTCGCTCTCGCAGCCGATCGACGAGCGCACGCCTATGCGGGGTCGTCATCGCGTGGACGATCTGGAGATGCCGGGGTCGCGCCTGGACTCCCGCGCCGGAAGGCGGACCTGCCGGCTTCGAGGCGCCGCACGACACCGTCGACGCCGCGACGACGAGGAGCGCGCCGAGTCGGTGACGGAAGCTCAGACGCTCGGGCCCCAAAGCCTGAACATCATGATGACCGTCCAGTCGAAGAGCACGTGCGAGAAGATCCCGGGGAGCAGGCGGTCGAACGCCCTCACCATCCCGCCCCAGACGAGGCCGCAGCCGAGCGCAGCGAGGAGGATGACCGGATTCGCGCCGGCGACGGGGTCGCGCAGAGCCCAGACCGTCGGCACGTGCGCGATCGAATACAGGACGGCGCCCCATACCCAGGCGCGTCGAGAGCCGATCTTCTCCTCGAGGAGCGAGATGACGAGCCCACGCCAGACGATTTCCTCGGCGATCGCCATGACGATGATCGCGATGACGACCATCCCGACGTGCTTGCGGAGGATCTGCGGGTCGCCGAGCTGCAGGTAGAGCCTCGCGAGCCAGCTCGCGCGGATCGACTCGGGCGGAGCGACGGACTTGGTGAACGCGTACGCCGCGCCGAACAGGAGCGCGGCGGCGCCGAAGCCTCGGCTGAAGTCGCCGCTCCGGACCGAGAGCCAGCTCTTGAGGACGCCGTCGTTCTTCGCCCGCACCAGGGCGAGGACCGCGAGGGCCACCGTCGGCACGGCCATGACGAGGTAGAACGACTGCGTGCCCGCCCGCGTGACGTCGAACGCGAAGTGCGCGGCGACGGCAATCGTGGCGACGATCCCGGCGAGGTAAGCGACGTTCCGCACGGCGCGGGGCTTCTAACACGGCGCGCCGTTCTCGTCGCGGCCGGTTGCCCCTGCGACGGCCGCAAATCGCAGCCCATGCGCTCCGCTCGGACGAGCTCGCATGCGGCGCCCGCAAGGGGACGAGGCACAATTCACCCGGGTGTTATTGACTCAATATTACCCGGGCAATATACTACCGACATGGAATCGGAGCGGACATTCACGGCGTTTGCGGGGCAGCGGAAGATTGGGTCGGGCGAGATCCGCGAGACGCTGCGCGGAGCAAAGGTTTGGGTCGATGCGCACGGTGAGGATGCGCCCGTGCTCGTGTTCGAGGATCGGACGGGAGACCAGATCGACTTCGATCTCCGCGGAACACTGGAGGACGCGCTCGAGCGGCTCGCGACGCATCCCCATTTCGCTGCCGAGCTCGGCGCGAAGCGAACGGGGCCGGGCCGACCGAAGCTCGGTGTCGTTTCGCGTGAGGTCTCGCTCTTGCCGCGCCACTGGGAGTGGCTCGAGTCGCAGCGCGGCGGGATCTCCGTCGCTCTCCGCGCGCTCGTCGACGAGGCGCGCAAGCGTGGCCAGTCGCGCCAGCTCGCCCGCAAGACGCGCGAGGCCGTCGGCAAGTTCATGTGGACCATGGCCGGCAACCTCCCCGACTTCGAGGAAGCGTCACGCGCGCTCTACGCGCGTGATGATCGCAAGCTCCGTTCGTTGACGAAGCGATGGCCGAAAGACATCGCCGATCACGTCGCTCGCCTCACGGCGGACGCCGCCCGCCTCGACGAGCTCGCCGACGCCGAAGAGAAGCGCGAGAACGCGTCGACGTGACGTCTGCGGCACCGCCTCCACCCCGCCGTATCCCGCCAAGGCCAAGCGGTGGGAATCGGTCGAGTGATGACGCAGTGCGGGCGGCAGCACGCTTCATGAAGCGCCGACGGCAATCCTGAGAGGATGAAAAGACTCAGCGGTACTGGCACACCGGCCAGGTCCGCGCTACCACTCCGCTCGCTTGAACTTCGGAAGCGACCATAGGGTACGAGAGGCATTCCGAGCCACGCTCCAGGGGGATCGGTCGAGCGCAAGCCTCGTCGGCACCCAGGAGATCGACGCTGCGGACGTCCTCGAGGTGACCGACCTCGCGAACGCGATCGCGCGTGCCGAGGAGGTCATCCGCGCCCGAAGCAGCCGCGTGCTGACGACCGGCCCTGATTCGTCGGCGCAGCACGAGCCCGGGGTCGAGGACATCTTCGACAAGCTCGTCGCGGCGAACAAGCCGATGACGAAGAAGCCGGACGCCGTCACGACGAGCGCGCCGGTCGCGACCGATGACGCGGTCGGCCCCGCTATCCACGCTCCGTCCCGTCCGACACCGCTCCCGCCGCGGACGTCGTCGATCCCGCTTCCGCCGGGCGTCCTTCGCCCTGCCACGCTCCTCCGTGCGCCGCAGGAGGTGTTTGCCACCCCGATCCCGACGACGCCCGCGCCTCCGCACGCGCCCGCTCCGGCGGTCATGTCGGCGCCCCCGCCCGCTCCGGCGGTCGTTCCGACGCCCGCGCCGAGCTCGTCGCGGGTGAATGCGACGCAGCCGCTTCCGGCGATGAACATCCCTCCGGCGGCGCGCACCGCGCCGATCCTCGTCCTCGACGAGGATGCGTTCTATCACCCGGCCGGACGCATCCGCACGCTCGCCGACGTCACGCTCGAGACCTATCGACCCGAGCCGACGCTGATGGTGCGGCTGCGCGAGCGGCGACACGCGCTGAAGTGGGTCGTCGCTTCCGTCGTCGTCTCGCTCGCGCTCTTCGCGATCTTCGCCGTGGCCGTCGGCTTCGGCCGGAGAGCGGCGGAGCATACGCCGCCTCCGACGGCGAAGCCGGTGGCGACGACGACGGCCGCCGCCGCCACGGCCGCGGCGAAGCCGGTGGCGACGACGACGGCCGCGGCGCCGTCCGCTCCCGCTCCGGACGTGCCCGTCTTCGACGTCAACAGCCTGAAGAGCGCGCCCCCGACCAAGCCGCGGCGCTGAGCCGTTCCGGCGGCCGAGCGCCTCACGATCGACTGAGGCCGGTTTGTCAGGTCACGTTTGACGCCCGCCCCATTGGGGGGTATGCCAACGGTCGCGAGCTCAGGTGGGTGCCCTCCCCCTCGAATCCCATGAGTACATGGGGCCCCGAGCGCTCGAGGCGTTCGAGTCCGGGTGAGTTTGGGGGGCCGCTGCTCGGTGTTCGCAGGGATTACAACTCAGTGCCGCATGCTGCGAAGGCGCGGGTGGAAAGCGCGCTAGCTATGAGCCGCTCCTCTGGCCTTGCCTCGATCCCCAATGAGTACTTGGGGCGCCAGCTCGACAGGCACCACATCGAGAGACATCGAACATGACGTTCACGGAAGCCGCAGCGGAAGTGCTGCGCATTGCCGGCAAGCCCCTCCACTACAAGGAGATCACGGAGCTCGCCATCGAGAAGAACCTCCTCTCTCACGTGGGCAAGAGCCCCGAGGTGACGATGGGCGCGCGCCTCGCGGCGCTGCTCAAGAAAGAGGACAAAGAGAACCCGATCGTTCGCGTGAAGCCGGGCGTGTTCGCGCTCCGCGAGTGGGACGGAAAGAAGAAGAAGAAGGGCGCAGTCGAGGAAGCCGCCCCTCCTGTCGAGGAAGGCTTGGACGTCGAGGTCAACGCACTCGAGCTCGAAGCCGCAGCGCGCGGCCCGGAGCCGGAGCCGGAGATCGACGAGGACGAGGAGCCGAGCGAAGTCTCGGGTGAAGATGCGCTCCGCGCGGACCTCGCCGCCAGCGGCGCCGAGATGTTCGACGACGAGGAAGACGACGATCAGCCGATCCTGTCGTCCCCCAGCAGCACGAGCGAGCTGTCGCGTGTTCCCTCCGCCGCCGGCGGAGTGCCGGGCGAGGAAGGCGGCCGTCGCCGTCGCCGTCGCCGTCGCCGCCGCGGAGGCCGCGAGCTCGACGATCGCGCCTCGGGACCGCGCGTCGAGGTCATCAACCCGACCGCCATCGTCTCCGTCGACAACGACTCGTCGATCGACACCTCGCGCGATCCGCTCGCGCCTGCGCCGCGCCCGATGATCCGCGACCGCCACCAGATCATGGCGGGCGGAGCTCCGACGGGCATCGAGGTTCCCGCGGGTGAGCAGGAGGAGCTCTCCGGTCGTGAGCTCGCCGACGCCACCGTGATGATCCTCTCCGGCTTCGATCGGACGCAGGGTCCCGTCCAGGTCCGCTCGATCGTCGACGCGCTCATCCGCCGTGGTCGCCTCGCGGGCGACAGCATGATGGCGTCCGCGCAGCTGACGGCGTCGCTCCGCGCGGACAACCTCCGGCGGCAGGCAAGCGGCCAGCGTCCGCGCTTCCGCTTCGCTCACGGCCCGCGTGTTGCGCTCACCGACTGGGCGCTCTCGTCGGACCTCGTCCGCCTCGAGCTCGACGCGATCGCGGCGATCGAGCGCTATCGCGAAGCGGCCCGCCGGACGATGCTCCGCAAGCTCCAGGAGCTTCCGGGTCACGCGCTCATCGAGCTCGTGCTCCTCGGCCTCGAGCGCGTCGGCATGACGAACATCCGGACCGTGCGTCGCGCAGGCGCTCCGGGCGGTGAGGCGCACTTCGCTGCCGTCCACCGCACGGGGACCGACGAGATCCGCACGGCCATCGTGGTCCGCAAGGACGGTCGCGAGATCGGTCGCGAGCGCGTGAGCGATCTCCGCGGCGCGCTCCACCACTACGGCCCGGCCTCGGCGGGCTGGCTCATGACGACCGGTCAGGTGCTGAGCGGCGCGCGTGAAGAAGCCGGTGCGCCGGCGGCGCCCATCGCGCTCTTCGACGGCATCTCGCTCTGCCGCATGCTCGAGGACAACGACGTCGGCGTCGTCCGCACGCGTTTCTCGACGGCGATCCCCGATCTGGAGCTTTACGAGACGCTTCGCGGGGGCTGATGAAGAGCGCACGGCCTCGGGCGACGAAGGGTGGGCGTTCCCGATGGGCGTGCGCGGTCGCGGCGTCCACCTCGTGGCTCGCCGTGCTTGCCACACCTGTCACGAGCTCCGGCGCTCCTGCTGCAAAGGCGGCAGCGCCGGAGCCGGTGCTTCCCGCGCCGCAGGTCACGCTCAAGGTGACCCCGGGAACGGGCGGCGCGCCGTGGCGCCTCCAGATCGAGAACACGGGCGAGGGTCCGGTCCGCATTCCGGCGGATCCTCGCTTGCTGATCCTCGAGCTCACTCCGGCCGCAGCGCCCGAGGCGGCCGACCCGGGCGGAAAGAAGAAGGCGACCAAGCCGCCGCCTCCGCCTCGATGCATTCTCCCGGACGATGCGCGTCCGTCGACCGACGAGGGACGAGAGCTCGTCATCCCGCCGAAACGGTCGTGGTCCGCGTCGTTCGATCCGCTGTTCCACTGTTTCGGCGAGCGCGAACGCGCCGCGCTCGTTCCGGGCACGACGGTGAAGGCGCGTTTCGGCTGGCCTTCGCCGCCACCGCGCGAGGGCGCGACGCCGCGCAAGGCACCCCCGCTCGCACCGCCGTTCGCAGTGATGCCCGTTGGGGCGTCCGTCGGCAAGGTCGGTCCGATCAAGTCGATCGATGCCGATTCCTTTGCGCTCACCGAGGCTGTCGTCATCGACAAGCCGGCTGCAGCGAGCGACGAGGCCGCCTCGAGCGTGGTCTCGCTCTCGGTGCCCCGCACGATGGACGCGGCGCGCGGGAACGAGCTCGCGACGACGGTGACGCTCACGAACGGAAGCGATCGACCGATCACGCTCCTCTTCCGACCGGACATGCTCCAGTTCAGCGTGAGCGGTCCCGCCGGCAGCGTGTCCTGTGGGCAGCCGAGGTCGGTGGCGTCTCCGATCCGTGAGCTGTTCACCACCGTTCCCGTGAACGGGAAGACGTCGACGACGGTGCTGTTCACGACGACATGCCCGGCGGGCACGTTCGACGAGCCGGGCATCTACCGCGTGACACCGCGGCTCGACACGACGAACGCCTCCGGCCGTCCGGTCGGCCTCAAGTCGTGGGAGGGGGTCGCCGTCGCGAAGTCCCCGTTACTCCTCCGTGTTCGCCTGCCGAAGACCCCTGCACTTCCTCCGCGACCGACGCTCGACTGATGCAGCACGAAGAGCTTCCGTTCGTCGCGATTGGTGAAGACGAGGTCGAGCTCACCGTCGTCGATCTCGGAGTCGCGCGTGCGCTCTGGGAAGGCGTCCCGACCGCCCGGCTGCTCGCGCGCATCCGCCTCCATCGGGACGAGCGCGACCTCGTCGATCTCGATCAGCGTGCGAGCGGCATCGATTTCGACGATGCGTCCTGGGACATCATCCTCGCTCGCCTGCTCGCGTCCGCTCCGACGTCGCTCGATCGCTTGAAGCGCGCCGTCGCGCGGCATGCGCGAGCCGCATCCGACGAAGGCCCGCTCGCCGCCGGCGACACGACGATCGCGGCGCTCGTGCACGCGCACCTCTCGGGCTCCGATGCCGATGCGTCCCCCGCCGAAGCCGTGAACGACGCGGTCCCCGTCGAAGACGCTGTGCGCATCGCGTGCAGCCGATTCGACGAGCGGCTCGGCAAGACGAGCGGAGACCACCGCGGCGTGTACTTCGAAGCGTGCCTCGAGCTCGCGAAGCGCGCGTCGTCGCCGGCCTGGCCGCTCGACGCGTTGCGATCGGCCTTCGGCGCGCTCGCGGCCGTGCAAGACGCGGCCATCCACGACAGCGGCGGTTACCCGAAGCTCGATGCCCTTCCGAGGACGCTGTGCGCATCGAGCGCGCCGCTCTATCCGTGGAGCGATCACGGCGATGTCCCCGCTGCCGAACGGCGCGCTTGCCTCGTCGATCGACCGAACATCGAGCGCGTCTTGCTCGTCCCCGAGCGCGATCTCGCGGCAGCCATCGCCCGTGCAGCCGCTCGCTATCCTCACCTGCCGATCGCGAAGATCGTCGCGGACGCATCGATCTGCATGACGAAGCGCGGCGCGCTCCTCCTCATCGCCACGCGCGAGCCTCGCTCGCAGCGCGAGGCCCCTCGCCTTCCGCCCGCTTCGTGGGCGCCGGTCGATCTCGACGCGCCCCAGACGGCGGTGACGCTCGCGTCCGCGCTCGAGCGCGGATCGATCACGGCGCCGCGCGCGCGTTCGATCCTCGTCCGCGGCGGCGACCTCGCTCTCGACGCGCTCGGCAAGGAGATGCTCAACGTCGCCGCTCACCCGTTCGCGAGCGCCGTCTTCGCCGAGCTGCTCGCGCCGTTCGCCCGCGAGCGCGACGTCGTTCGACTCGTCACGTACTTCGCAATCGCGCCCGATCCGCGCGCCGCCGCGCACGCGCTCAGCTTGTGCAACGCTCGCGAGGTCGTGTCGACGGTGCTGAAGGGGTGGCTCGAGGCGATGCTCCCGGCGGACGCGACAGTCGCCGGTCGGAGCCACGATCCCGCCACGTCTGCGAGCGCCCGCGTCGCCTCGTACATCGAGGCGCTCCGCCCGTACCCGGCGCTCTACGCGGTCGTCGAGCCGCTCCTCTCGCGTCTCCGCGAGCTGCCCGACACCTGACGCGCAGGACGCCCCCGACGCCACCGCACGCAGGTGCGCGTACACGGTCGAGCTGGCACCTCCGTTGCTCGTTCGCGGCCTGGAGGTCTTCGATGCTTCCCCGCCGTTCCGACATTGCTTCGCCCAAACCCGCTTCGTCCGTGCGCGAGGCCGCAACCGAGTTCGTGCGCGGAACGACGTTCGGCTGGGGCCGCCGCGAGCTCGCCTCGTGGCTCGTGTGTCACTATTGCCCGTGCCTCGTGACCGATGCCACCGCGCACGCGGCTACACAGCGGGCGAGCTCGGCGACGCTTTCGGCCGCATCGGCGCATCTCGACGACGAGCGCGTCGAGCAGCTCATTCTCGACGCGCGCTGCAGCGTGCTCCGTCTCCTATCGAATCTCGCGTGGCCCTCGCAGGCCGCGAGCCTTGCGCGTGGCGCGATCGGCTCCGGCCACGTGATCGAGCTGCGAGATCCGCTGAGCTGGGCTCCAGCGAATCGCACCAGGATGCGCCTCGCCGAACGCGTCGGCTCGCTCTTCATCGCCGACGCGCTGAACAACCCGCGTGACTATCGGAACGTCACGCTCTGTCGATACTGCGGCGAGCTCGGCTTCAGCGCGACGACGAACCACCCGTCGTGGTGCGAGCGCGCCTTGCGCGTGGCGTGACCCACGGTCGCAAGGCGCAGTCGCCTCAGGCGAGCTTCTGCTCGAGGAGCTCCTTCACGAGCTTCGCGTTCGCTCGGCCACCCGACTTCTTCATCACCATGCCGACGAGCGCGCCGATCACGTTGACGTTGCCGGCCTTGTAACGGCCGACGGCGTCCGCGTTGTCCGCGAGCACCTGCTCGACGATGGGACCGAGCGCATCGGCGCTCGCGATCTGGGCGAGGCCCTTCTCGGCGACGATCGCCTTGGGCGCCTTGCCCGACGCGAGCATCTCCGCGAGGACCTCCTTCGTCTGTGCGCTGCCGATCGTGCCGTCCTTGAGGAGCCGCGCGAGCTCGACGATCGCGCTGCCCTCGAACGGCACCTTCTCGAGCTTCCGCGAGCGGATCTCGCCGAGGACGTCGTTTGCGAGCAGCGTCGCGATCGTCTTCGCGAGCTCCTTGCCAGCCGGCGCGTCCGTCGCGCCCGTGAACAGGCCGAGGAGCACGGGCTCCTGACCGATCACGCGCGCGGTCTCCGGCGCAAGGTCGTGCGCGTCGCGGATCGCGATCGCCGCGGGCGAGAGCTCGACGGCGTCGCTCGAAGACGGTCCGGCCGAAGCAGGCTTCTCCTTCTTCTTCTCCTTGTTCTTCGACTCCGGCGCCTTGGCGGTGGGCTCGGACTTCGCGATGACCTTCTGCCACGAGTCCTTGAGCGCAACGGTTCGGTCGAGGACGAGCGCACCCGGTTTCGTGTCGGGGTCGACGATGAAGAAGCCGACGCGCTCGAGCTGGAAGCGATCGCCCGGCTTCGCCGAAGCGAGGCTCGGCTCCGCCTTCGCCTTCACGACCGTGAGCGACGCGGGATTGAGCTCGGTGAGGAAGTCGACGTCGCCTTCACCCGGGTTCTCCGACACGAAGAGGCGATCGTAGATGCGGGCCTCGACATCAATCGACTGGCCGGCGCTGACCCAGTGGATCGTGCCGTCGATCCTCTCGCCCGCCGGCGCGTTGCCGCCGCGCGTGGCCGGATCGTGCGTGCAGTGAACGCGGACGATCTCGCCCTTGTCGTCCTTCTCGACGCTCGTGCACGTCACGATGTACCCGTGCCGGAGCCGGACCTTCCGTCCCGGCGCGAGGCGGTGCCAGCCCTTCGGGGGCGTCTCGGCAAAGTCGTCGCGATCGATGTAGAGCACGCGCGAGAACGGCAGCTTGCGGCTGCCCGTCAGCGTGACGCCCGCGGCGGGCTCGGTGCCTGCCGGCCAGTACGGCGCGTCGAGCTCCTCGACCTCGCTCTCGGGGAACGAGTCGATGACGAGCTCGAGCGGCTTCAGCACCGTCATCACGCGGGGCGAGCGGCGATCGAGGTCCTCGCGAACCGTGTGCTCGAGCAGCGCGATGTCGATCGTCGAGATGTTCTTCGCGACGCCGACGCGCGCGACGAACTCGCGGAGCGCCTCGGGCGTGTAGCCGCGACGGCGCAGGCCCGCGATCGTGGGCATGCGCGGATCGTCCCAGCCGCTCACGTGCTTGCCCTCGACCAGGTGCAGGAGCTTCCGCTTGCTCATCACCATGTACGTGATGTTCAGGCGGGCGAACTCCGTCTGCTTCGGGACGTGCGGGACCTCGGTGGCCTGGATGACCCAGTCGTAGAGCTCGCGCGCGCTCTCGAATTCGAGCGTGCAGAGCGAGTGCGTCACGCCCTCGAAGGAATCTTCGAGGCAGTGCGCGTAGTCGTAGAGCGGGTAGATGCACCACTTGTCGCCCGTGCGGTAGTGGTGCGCGTGCTTGATGCGGACGAGCGGCGGGTCACGCATCTTCATGTTCGGCGAGGTCATGTCGATCTTCGCGCGCAAGACGCGCTCGCCATCCTTGAACTCGCCGGCCTTCATTCGACGGAAGAGGTCGAGGTTCTCCTCGACCGAACGCTTCCGGTACGGGCTCTCCTTGCCGTGCTCGGTGATCGTGCCGCGGTACTCCTTCGAGAACGTCTCCTCGGGCAGATCGCACACGTACGCGCGACCGAGCCGGATGAGCTTCTCGCCGAGCTCGTAAAACCGATCGAAGTAGTCGGACGCGTAGTAGAGGTGCTCGCCCCAGTCGAAGCCGAGCCATTTCACGTCGCGCTTGATCGCCTCGACGTACTCCATGTCCTCGGTCGTCGGGTTCGTGTCGTCCATCCGGAGATGGCAGCGGCCGCCGAGCTCCTTGGCGGCGCCGAAGTCGATGCAGATCGCCTTGGCGTGGCCGATGTGGAGGTAGCCGTTCGGCTCCGGCGGGAAGCGGGTCACGACCTGACCGCCGTGCTTCCCCGCAGCGACGTCGGCCCGGATCATCTCGCGGATGAAGTCGGTGGGCTCTGCCCTCCTGGTCTCGGCTTCGGACATGGGCGGGAAATTAGTAGAACGCGAGGGTTTCCGCGAGGGGGGTCGAGGTCGACGATGCCGGATGGACCGCGCGAGCCAGGGGCGCGTGGCCGCAAACCGAGGCATCCTGTTGCGGGCTCGGTCGTGTACTCTGGATGAGTGAGGGCGCCGCGAAACGGACGGCTACACGGCGCAGTCGTCATTCTCGCGTGCGCAGGCGCAGCGGCGGCCTGCTCGTTCGTCGATCTCGACGGGTTCTCGAGCGGCGCGGCGGGCGTGCCCGATGCGGGCCCCGCCGACGGCGCGAGCGCGGCGGCCGATGCCGGTGATTCCGGTTCGTCCGTCGACGGCGCGAACGCAGAGCATCCCTACGTCGCCGCCGTCCGCGCTGATGCGCCAGTCTCCTGGTACCGCTTCGAAGAAGACTCCGGCGCGAACGTCGCCCGCGACGAGATCGGCGGCCACGACGCAACCCTGGTCGCAGGCGCGATGGGCTTCGGGGCCGAAGGGATCGCCGGGCGAGGCCTCGCCTCCGACGGGACGGGCGCCGGCTTGCAGATCGGTGACGTCTACGACTTCGACGGTACCGTCCCGTTCACGCTGGAGCTATGGGTCGATCCGACGCCCACGACCATCGATCAGCGGATCGTGAACAAGCGCGCCGAGGGCAGCGGCCCCTTGCTCGGCTACATCCTCTACGTCGCGGGGAAGGACCACGCCGTCAACTTCGAGGGCTGGGGCGTGAGCCTCGCGGCGTGGAGCGATACACCGCTGCCCGCTCGGTTCACGCACGTCGTGGTCACGGTCGCGTACGAGAATGGCAAGGGCAACGCAACGCTCTGGCTCGATGCGCAGCCCCAACCTCATTCCGGGTTCGACAACGTCGACAAGATGCCGAACACGAAGCGCCCTCTGCGACTGCTCGAGGACTTCAAGGGCCGCGCGGACGAGGTTGCGATCTACGACAAGGCACTGAGCGCAGCGCGCATCCTCGAGCACTACCGAGCCGGCACGCGTTGATTGAGCGCGGCCGCGTCCGACATCTGCGGTAGCTTGCAGGCCTGTGCCCAGGGCATCGCCGAGCGTCACCGAACCTGACACTTATCTAGCAATTACAGGCTCTTCGTAACTGGTCAACGCGACCACCATGGTAGAGTCTGATCCGCGGGGCACAACTCCCGTTCGGAGGTTTGCATGTCACGGATCGGTTCCTTGAAGATGTTGCTGAGCGCTTCCTCGATGCTGGTGGGAGCGATCATCTTCGCTGGATGTGGATCGAGCAGCGACAGCACATTCTCGGATGGCACGCAGGGACAGAACGTCTACGGCGGTAAAGGCGGATTCGACGATGGGACCGGAAACGGCGACCCGAACGGCAACGGCGGCAGCAGCAGCGGCGGAGCCGGCGACGTCGGCAACGTCGATCCGAACTCTGCCTGCGCGACTGCGAGCGACGGCGCCGTCCTCCAGCCGATCAGCCTCGTGTTCATGATCGATCGCTCCGGCAGCATGGGCCAGAACGGCAACCTCGCCAAGCGGTGGACCCCGGTGAAGGAGGGGCTCACGACGTTCTTCGGCGACCCCGCGTCCAGCTACGTCAGCGCGTCGCTCGCGTTCTTCCCCATCATCAAGTCCAAACAGCTGTCGTGCAGCTCGTCGGACTACCAGAACGCGGTCGTTCCGATGACGCAGCTCCCGGACGCCAACGCCTTCTCCTCCGCATTCAACACCGGTCCGAGCGGCAACACGCCGACGGAGCCTGCGCTCAAGGGCGCGATCGATGCAGCGACGGCGGTCAAGGCGGCCGGCAAGAACGTCGCGGTCGTGTTCGCCACGGACGGCGAGCCGAACGACGACTGCGGCCCCGGCGGCACCTCCTCCACCGTGAGCGGCGCGGAGAAGATCGCAACGGCGGGTGTCAACGCCGGCGTGAAGACCTATGTCATCGGCGTCGGCAAGGAGACCGGTAACCTCAACACGATCGCGCAGGCGGGCGGCACGGGCACCGCGATCATGATCCCGACGGACGATCCGCAGAAGGTCAGCGCCGACCTGCTCGCGGCGATCGGCCAGATCGCGAGCTCGCTCCTCGGATGCAACTACGGCCTTCCGGCGCCGCCGACCGGGCAGACGCTCGACGTCAACGCCGTGAACGTCAACTACACGCCTCCGGGCGGCGGCGCGTCGAAGACGCTCCCGTACAGCGCGGATTGCTCGAACCCCGAGGGCTGGAAATACGACAACGTGGCTGCGCCGAAGGAAGTCATCCTCTGCGGAAACAGCTGCAACACGGCCAAGTCGCAGGCGGGCGCGAAGCTCGACATCATCTTCGGCTGCGCGACGGCGGTCACGCCGGGCGGCACCGATCCGAACGGCAACGTCCACTGACGACGCCTTGATCGACGAAGTCCGCGACCGGGAGCTCTCCCTGGTCGCGGACTTTCGCTTTTGTGCGCTGTTCGCAGGACTCGCTCGCGTACGAGCGCACTCCCAGGACGCGCTCGCGTACGAGCGCTAGACCGGGATCACGCCGCGCTTCTTCGCGGGCCGCTCGATCTTCTTGTGGCGCGCAAGCTCGAGGCCCCACGCGATCGCTCTCCGCGTGTCGCGCGGATCGATGACCTCGTCGACGAGCCCCCAGCCCGCGACCTTGTAGATGTCGATGTTCTTCTGGATCTGCTCGACGATCATCTTCTTCGCCTCGGGCGGCGGCTCCTGATCGCCGAACAGCTTTCGCGAAGCGATGCCGACCATCCCCTCGGCGCCCATGACGGAGATCTCCGCGGTCGGCCACGACACGATGAGATCCGGCTCGTACGCGCGGCCGCACATCACGTAGTAGCCCG
Source organism: Pseudomonadota bacterium (assembly GCA_023402175.1). GTDB lineage: Bacteria > Myxococcota_A > Polyangia > Polyangiales > Polyangiaceae > Labilithrix. The sequence goes on from JAEXCN010000189.1 coordinate 42,871, forward strand.
CGCCGTAGGCCTTGCGGACGACGCACGTGATCTTCGGCACCGTCGCCGCGCTCATCACGTGGAGCAGCTTCGCGCCGTGGCGGATGATGCCCGCGTGCTCGACCTTCGAGCCGACCATGAACCCCGGCACGTCCTGGAGGAAGACGAGCGGCACGTTGAACGCATCGCAGATCTGGATGAAGCGCGCCGCCTTGTCCGCGGAGTCGTTCTCGAGGATGCCGCCGAGCCAGTTCGGCTGGTTCGCGACGATGCCGACGCTCTTCCCGCCGATGCGCGCGAGGCACGTGATGATGCTCCGGCCGAAGCGCGGCTTGATGTCGAGGATGTCGCCGTGATCGACGATGGCGCGGATCAGCTTGTACATGTCGTACGGCTTCCGCGTGGAGTCGGGCAGCAAGTCGAGCAGTGACTCCTCGCGACGCTCGATCGGATCGGTGACCGGCAGATCGGGCGGGAGCTCGTCGCAGCTCGACGGGAAATAGGACAAGTACTTCTTCGTCGCCTCGATCGCGGCGGCGTCGCTCTCGTATTCACCGTCGCCGACGCCGCTCACCTCGGAGTGGACCTTCGATCCGCCGAGCTCCTGCTCGCCGATGTCCTGCCCCGTCACCGCCTTCACGAGCGGCGGTCCGCCGAGCGCGAGCGAGCCGACGTTCTTCACCATCGGCACGAAGTCGGCGAGGCCGGGGATGTACGCCGTGCCGGCGGCTCCGGGCCCGACCATCGCGGCGACCTGCGGGACGACGCCGCTCATGATCACCTGCTCGCGGAAGAGATGCCCCGAGCCGGCGAAGAGCGAGATCATGTCCTCGTGCGCGGCGCCGGGATCGATCCGCGCGCCGGCGGAGTCGACGAGCCACACCATCGGCCAGCGACCGCGAAGGCTCATCTGCCGGAGGCGCGTGACCTTCTCCTCGCCGGTGTACCCGATGCTGCCGCCCTTCACCGTGAAGTCGTAGGCGGCGCAGCACACCATGCGGCCGTCGACCTTTCCGAACGCGGTGACGACCGCGTCCGCGGGCGGCTTGTCCTTTCCGTCCGGTCCGGCAGCGAGGCCCATCTGCGTGCCATGCGCGCCGAGCTCGAAGAACACGCCGTCGTCGAAGAGAGCCGCAACTCTCTCGCGCGCGGTCATCTTGCCGCGATCGTGCTGCTTCTTGATCTTGTCGGGACCGCCCATCTCGCGGACCTTCGCGCGGCGGGCCTCGAGATCGGCGACGAGCTCTCGCATGTTCGGCATGGGCCAAAATACTTCGCACACGAAACATCGAGTGGCAAGAGCGGGGCCCCCGCCGCACGCCCGCTGCGCGCTCCTCGCCGCAGCGCGGTGATCCTCAGGGCGTCGACGGGCTTTCCTCGCGCGCCGGCCGATGACTCCCAGCGACCAACGGACGCTCGACCTCGTCGAGCTCCGCTGTGGGGTGTTTTCCCCGCGTGCACGGCGCGCTCCAACGCCGCCGTCGTGTCGCGGCACAGGCGGCACGCCTGGCCGTCGATAAATACTTGGACTACAAAGCATCCGTTTCGTCACTATCTGCACGGACGTTGAAGCGCTTACATGATCTTCTCTCATGCTTGCCTCTCGCACGGACTTCGCCGGTGCATACCAACCGCGAAGGTGTCCGCCCACCGCGCCTTCCGAGCGCGACGCGTCAGCAGTCATGTCGGCGCACGGACGAGGGCAGACCGACGATGAGACGCGCGCTCCAGCTCACGGCACTCTCCATTGTCCTCGCAGGGGTGCTGTCGTCGGCCTTCGGGTGTGGCGACGAACCGATCCCTCGCACCTCGCCGTCCGACGTAGGCAGCGACCCGCGCGGCGACGCGGACGGGCCGGCCCCCTCCGTCGAGGCTCCCGAAGCGGGCGTCCCCGACGCGCCGAGCGTCGTTCGCTACGACGTCCCGTGCGGCTCGGACGAAGTCTACTTTCCCGAGGAAGCGACCGAGCTTCACTGGAACATCTCGTGTGCGAGTGCGCTCGAAGCCCCCGCGCAGCTGCCCGAGGGGGCGTCGTTCGACTCCGCGTCCTCGACGATCTCGTGGACGCCTCGGCTCGATCAGGCCGGCCCGTTCGAGATCGTCCTGTCAGACGGCACGTCGCAGACGCGCATCTCGGGCACGGTTCTCGACCGCTTCGATGCTCCAGGCAACGTGCCGCTGGTCGACCCCACGCAGTACCTCGAGGAGCACGGCCTCCCTGTCATTCATCTCACGTGGCACTCGGAAGACTCGATGTACTGCAGGGACGCGGTGGCGCGCGATTCGGTCCCCGCCGACATCATCGTCGGCGGACGCGCGCATTCGGGCGCCGAGCTCCGCTGCCGAGGCGAGACGTCCCTCGCCTTTCCGAAAAAGAGCTTCACGCTGAAGTTCACGAAGGACGACCCGTTCCATGCCCCGCCGAGCCTCGCAGCATTCGAAGGCCGCCGCCGGCTCATCCTCACGCAGACGTTCGACGACGTCTCCCAGATCCGAACGCGTCTCGCCTTCGAGCTGTGGAACCGCCTCGACCCGGAGAACGTGCGCATCGATCAGGCGAGCGCCATCGTCTTCATCGACGGCGAGTACCAGGGGCTCTACCAGGTCACGGACGACGTCGGCGATCACCTGATGGCGACGCGCGGACTCGACAAGAACGGCAACATGTTCAAGTCCAAGGCCCATTCGGGGAACTACCGGACGACGCTGAACAACGGGACCCCCAAAGAAGACCTGACCGTCGGCTACGAGAAGAAAGAGGGCGAGCCAGCGGACGACTTCGGGGATCTGATCACGCTGCTGAAGTGGGCGTCGGATTCGAGCATCGACGAGATCGAGAGCACGATCGATTCGGTCCTCCGCACCGAGGACTTCCTCGACTGGTACATCCTCGCGACGGCGCTGATCGCATACGACAACTTTGCGAAGAACTCGCAGGTCTACATCGATTCGAATGGGCCGGATCGGCGCTTCCGCTACATTCCGTGGGACCTGAACGCGACGTTCGGTCAGGCGTGGAACAGAGCCAAGGTCTCGGCATTCGATCTGGGAAGAGGGTCGACGCTGCCGTCCACCTACAACGGGATCTGGCAACGCATCGTAGAGAGCCCTACGCTCCTCGCGCGGCTCGAGGCGCGCTACGCGGCGGCGCTCGAGGGCCCGATGAGCCGGGCGGCGACGCTCGACCTCTTCGACGAGATGAGCGCAGAGGTCCGTCCCTCTGCGCTCCGGGACGACCGGAGATGGAACGACGAACGCAAGCGCTACCCGCTCTGGTCCGCGCTCGAGAGCGACGCGACGTTCGACACCGAGCGAGCGAGCATGCGCTCGTGGATCGAACAGCGGTGGTCGTACCTCACGCCGCTCTACGTGTCTCCGTAGAGGCCCAGGAGCGGCGCTCCTGCGGGCGCTCGATCCAGCAACGAACGCGCTCGCGCCTTCGTGTCCGAGGCGACTCGGCCCGGGGGAACGGTGCTGTCGCAGAGCGCTGCGCCGATGCCTGCCGTCCGACGAGCTTGCCCATCGGGCCCCGGCCCGAGATAGTAGGGTGTGGGCCGCGCGTTGAAGCTCCGGGCGATCTCCTCCGGCGTCGCCATCCTGGGCGCCCTCGTGCTCGGCGCGCCGGCATGCGGCGACGACGCTCCTCCAGCGAACGTAGCGGAGGACGCGGGCGTCGACGCGGCACCTGCACCTGCGCCGGCTTCTCCTCCTCCGTCGGCGGCGACCGATGCGGCGACCGGCGCGGTCGTCATCGAGGTCGACTGCCCGGTGGGCACGGCCGTCGAGCTCGAAGACAACGACACGCCCGAGAAGGCGAACGAGCTCGATCAACAGCTCTCGTTCTGCGGCGCGATCTCGCCCGGGACCGACGTGGACTACTCGACGTTCACGACGCCTGCGGGCAAGAAGCTCGTTCTCTTCCAGGCCGTCATCGACGGCGCGGTCGACTTCGATCTCGTCGTGAACGGAAAGACGCTCCGCCCCGGCGACGTGAAGAAGTTCGAGGCCGGCACGTACGTCGTGAAGGCGTACACGAAGGACGGCGAGCCTGGAAAGTACCGCTACCGCATCCAGTTCGAGGATTGACGCGCCCGCGAACAGGCGTCAGCGGCCCTTCCACACCGGGGCGCGCTTCTCCATGAAGGCCATGAGCCCTTCGCGTGCGTCCTCGGTGGCGAGGCACTCGGCGAGCTTGCTGCGGAGCATTGGCAGCGCGCTCGCGAGATCCATGTCGTCCTGCTCGGCGAACGCGCGGAGCCCGAGCGCGATCGTGATCGGGCTCTTCGACGCGATCGCGTCCGCGTAGCGCTTCGTCGCGGCGTCGAGATCGGCGGTGGCAGCGACCTCGTTCACGATCCCGAGCGCCCTCGCCTCTTCCGCCGACAGCTTCTTCCCGAGGAGCATCATGTCGAGGAGCGCGCGACGCGGAACCAGGCGTGCGAGCACGGCCATGATCATCATCGGGAACAGGCCGACGTCGATCTCGGGCGTCCCGAGCTTCGCATTCACGTCCGCCACCGCGAACGTCGACGCGGCAACGAGCCCGAGGCCGCCGCCCAACGCGGGGCCGTTCACGCGCGCGATGATCGGCTTCTCCGCGCGGATCATGGCGAGGAGAAGGTCGGCATAGTCTCCTTTGGGCGGAAGCACCGGACCGTCGCTCGCTCCTCCGCTCATCTGCGCGAAGTCCCCTCCTGCGCAGAATGCCTTCCCTTGCCCGGTCAGTACGATGACGCGAACGTCGTCGTCCTCGTGCGCGTCGCCGATCGCGTAGAGGAGCTCGTTGACCATCTCCGGGCCGATGGCGTTGCGCCGCTCCGGATTGTGGAGCGTGATCGTGCGAACGGGCCCGGCGTCCGCGACGCGGAGCTTCGCCCAGAGACGTGTGGCGGGCTTCGTCTTGCTCATGGCTCCTCTGGTCTCTCGTCGCTCGTCGCTGGCCGCAGCGCGATCAGGACACGGCGGACGGATGCGCGGTCGATGCCGCGGCCTGCGGCTTGATCTGGTCGAGCGCGAGGATCTGCTTCGCCTGCTCGACGGTCGCGACCTTTCGCCCGCAGTCGCGTGCCATTCGCGCCGCCACCTCGATGAGATCGCCGTTGCTGCGCGCCATCTCGCCGTTCGGCAGATAGAGGTTGTCCTCGAGCCCCGCGCGGATGTTTCCGCCGAGCGCGAGCGCCGCACCGATCATGCGCCAGCCGCTCTTCGAGATCCCGATGACCTCCCACTCGCTGCCGGGAGGCATGATCTTCGTCTGCAGCTGCAGGCTCTCGACGAGCGGAGGAATGCCGCCGAGCACGTTCACGATGAAAGAGAATTGGAGCGGCTTCTTCAGGACGCCCATGTCGAGGAGCGGCCAGATGCCGTGCGTGTGTCCAGTATCGAAGCACTCGAGCTCGGGCTTCACGCCCGCGGCGTTCATCGCTTCGAGCAGCTTGATGATCTTCGCGTACGTGTTCGGGAACACCATGTCGAAGACGAACGACTTCCGGTTCTCCGAGTACTTCGAATAGTTCATCGTCCCCATGTTGAGGGCGGCGATGTGCGGACGGCTCTCGGTGATGTACGTGCACTGCTCGGAGACGTCCTCGAGGATCGTCCCCGTCGAGAAATTGAGGAGGATCGGACAGCGCTTCGTCACTTCCTCTTTGATCCGCGCGAAGACCTTCGGATCGAACGTCGGCGTGCCGTCGTCCTTGCGCGCGTGGATGTGCACGACCGCCGCGCCGGCGTCGTAGGCGCGCTTGCACTCTTCACCGATCTCCTCGGGCGTGTATGGGATCCCGGGGCACTGCTTTCGATTGGCGAGGACGCCGGTGACGGCGCAGGTGATCACGCAGAGGTCGGGATCGCGAACGAACGTCTGGCTCATCTTCGCCTCCTGTCGGCCGCTTCTCGGCCGGTTCAGCCCTTGTCGGAGTCTCCCTCGGCCGTCTCGCGGCGGACCGTCTGCCGGACGCGCTTGGCGACCTTTCCGAGGATCTTCACGAGATCGCGGACCTCGCTCGCCGTGAGGCTCTCGAGCGCGCCGCGGAAGATCTCCATCGGCTCGACCGGGATCTCCTCCGCGAGGCGGCGCCCCTTGGCGGTCAGGCGGATGTAGACGACGCGGCGATCTTCCTTCGAGCGCTCGCGCGTCACGAGGTTCTCGCGCTCCATGCGGTCGATGATCCCGGTGACGGTGCTGTTCTGCGCCCGGATACGCTCGGATAGCTCCGACAGCGAGAGGTCGCCGATCTGCTCGAGCATCTTCACGACCGTGAGCTGCGGCCCGGTCAGGTCGGCGCGCCGCGCGAGCTCCTTCGTGAGCCTGCGGCTCTCCGTGTACAGGTAGATGATCGCCTCGAGGACCTGGTCCACATCGCGCTTGATCTCGGGGCTGACGGACGTCGACGGCATTATTTAGCGTGCGAAATATCCGTCCTTTCCCGGTCGCCGTCAACACGGACAGGCCGAGCTCGGGGCCATCACTGACAGCGCGGACGTGCGCTAGCATTAGAGCGCATGGAGCTCCTCGTCACACCGAGGCTGATCCTCGAGCCGATCACGCTCGACGTCGTCGAGGCGACCTTCGCCGGGGATCGCGCCGCGATCGAGGACCTCGTCCGAGCCAAGGTCCCCGACGCGTGGCCGGGCCGAGCGCTCGTCGAGCGGGCGTTCAGCGCCTCGCTCGAGCACATCCGCGCCGCCCCGCTCAGGCGGCTCTGGGGCGACCGTCTGATGATCACCCGCACCGACGCGTCCGACGGCGACGGGACGCGGCTCGTCGTCGGCAGCGTGATCTTCCACGGAAGGCCGGACGACGGGATCGCGGAGGTCGGCTACGGCGTCGAGGAGCGGTGGCAGCGAAAGGGCTACGCCTCCGAGGCGACGCGCGCGTGCGTCGACTGGGCGCTCGCGCAGGAGGGCATCACCTGCGTGACCGCAACGACCCCGCCGTGGCACACCGCGTCGATCCGCGTCCTCGAGCGCGCCGGGCTCTCCCGCGTCGGCATCGAGGAGCACGACGCGCTCGGCGAGGTGCTCCGGTTCGAGCGCCGGCGCTGAACGGATGGAACCCTCGGCAGGAGTCCGGCGCACACGATTCCGCACACATGGAAAGCGGCTTCGTAGGAGTCGTGACGGCCGCGTGCACCCGTTGTAAAGCGGTAATTGATGCACGCCGTACGTCGTACCTTCGCCGCCGCGCCGCTCGTCCTCCTGTTCGCCGCATCCGCCCTTCCGGCGCGCGGAGACGACGCGAAGAAGGACCAGCCGGTGGAGCCGAAGGAGGCGAAATCCGAGATCGTCGTCCCGAAGGATCCGGCGGCATCACCCCCGGCCTCGGGCAAGAAGCTGACCGTCACGCTCGCCGACGGCAAGACGGTGACGTGCCGCGAGCAGGCCGCGCAGCCGTTCCTCATTCGAGGCAACTGGTTCCCGCGCACGAACGACGCGGAGAAGGTGAAGGAGGGGCGCAAGCTCCTCGAAGAGGCGATCAAGTACCGGACGGAGAAGTACGGGTACTTCGAGGGCTTCGGCAACCCGAGGGCGAACAAGCATCCGCCGAAGCACTACGCGAAGTCGACGAGCTTCATGGGCCTCTCGGTGCAGGTGCACGAGAAGATCATCCCGGCCCTCAAGTGCGTCGAGGCAGCGCTAAATTCAAGCGGCGCGGGCAACGAGTACAAGCCGCGCGCGATGGGCGGCATTCGCTTCTCCAACACGTACCGCGGCGTCGAGGTCTCGAACCACGTCTACGGGATCGCGGTCGACATCGAGCCCGACAAGAACACGTGCTGCGGATGCGTCGCGCCGTGGAACGCGCACCCGCTCTGCAAGGACAAGAAGAAGACCGTCTTCGAGCGCATGGCGATGCCGCGCTCGTGGGTCGAGACGTTCGAGAAGTACGGCTTCTACTGGCTGGGCCACGACGTCCTGCAGGACACGATGCACTTCGAGTTCCTCGGCGATCCCGACAAGATCACCGAGACGGGCCCGAACGTCGCCGCCAACTAGATCGCAGGAGACCGCTACGCGCGCCGTTTCCGCGCTAGCATGAGAAGGTGCGGGGACTCCTTGCGGCGATCGCGACGTTGGCGGGGTGCGGGCTCGACGTCGTGGGGACGGCCGCGCCCGGACCGGCGGACGCTGCTGCAGACAGCAAAGCGTCCTCGCCTCCCCGCGACGACGCATCGGCCGATACGGAAACGAGCCCGGATGCCGGTGACAGCGGCGCCGGTGACAGCGGCCCGACGAAGGAGCCGCTCTGTCCGCCTTCGGCCGATTTGCTCGGCTGCTT
>JAEXCN010000196.1 GCA_023402175.1 Pseudomonadota bacterium
CGTCGCCATCGCGGAGCCTGCGGGAGACGGGAAGAGCGACAGCTCGTTGTGCAGCTCTCCGGCCGGCGGGAGCGGCGCGATGATCGTCGCGATGCTCTTGCAGAGCGCCGGCGACGCCGCGATGTTCGCGGGCGTGCCTGCTGCGCAGAGCTCGGCATGCTTGTGCGCGAGCGTCACCGCCGAGCCGTCGTAAAGGATGTCCGCGAGCATCATCGTGGCGATGATCCCGAGGATGAGCAGCGCTTCGAAGCTCTGCGTCATCCGCTTCTGCGGGCGGATCACGCGGTAGTAGACGAAGACCGAGACGCCGAGCAGCACGAGCATCGCGACGATGTCCTTCGCGAACTCGTAGACCTTGCCGAGCGGCTGCGTCGGACCGAGCACGAGCAGGTTCCACGACGGATCGAAGCCGCGGCCCCAGAGCACGAGCGTGCGCAACGTAAGGACGCAGAAACCGACGAAGATCAGCTTGTGCGCCCAACCCGCGGGTTGGTAGTAGCTCATCTTCTCCTGCGCGAACGCGTAGCGGAACACGGCCGCGATGCGCTCAGGGATGCGATCGAAGCGGTTGACGAACCGCCCGAGCCGCAGGAGCTGCCACCGCCGGATCGCCGACCAGGCGAACACCACGTGAGCGGCGACGATCAAAATGAGCATGGCGGTCGGGTTCATCGGTGATCCTCGACATATAGGGGCCTGGCCCTTTGCGTCAATCTCGGCATGGTGCGGCCGGGCTCGGCGACCGCGGCAGGACGTGGCCGCCGCATCGGCCCGGGGACGTCGTCTGCCTGTCGTTGCAGCCTTCGCGAAGCCCATGCAAGCGCAGCCGGGGCAGGCACGGGGGCACAACCGATGCACCCGTGCGCCCGAATGCTGTCCACGGATCGGGCCGTGCTGCGGAACCTCGTGATCGCGATCGTCGCGAGCACGGGCGGGCTCCTCGCGATCGGGACGTTTTTGCTCGGGCGTGACCGAGCGCGACCCGATGCGGAGGCCGTGAACATGGCGGGCCAGCCGGGCAGCGTGCGGTCGAGCGCGGGTGGCGTTCCGCTCACGCCGCTCGGGGCCACGACGATCACCTCCGGGCAGCTCGACCGCGGAGCGTCCGCGCCCGGCTCGCCGGCCCCTCGAGCAATGCCTCCGGGTTTCGGAGGGATGCCCCCCGGTTACGGCGGGATGCCTCCGGCTTACGGCGCGATGCCGCCGAATGCGTTCGGAGCGCAGGGGCCGCGCCCCACGGGGCCCGTGCCGCTGCCGACGCAGATGCGGGGCAATACGGCGCCCACGCCGACGCCCGCTCCGACGCCGACGGCCGCTCCGCCACCGTCGCACGCACCGCCGCAGGGCGCAGCGCCTCCGATCATGGGGATCGCGCCGATGGGAACGCCGCCTCATCTCGTCGGGGCCCCAACCCTCCCCACGGCGCCCGCGACGGAGCAGCAGCAGCAGCAGCAGGCGCGCCCGCCGGCTCCGGCGCACGAGGCCGGCGCAGGAGCGTTCGTGACGGAGCCGCCGCCGTTCAACGCGGGCGCGCCCACGCCGAACGCGGACGCAGGCGCGAGTCCCTTCGTGACCGATCCGTCGCAAGCGCCCCACTGAGAGCTCTCGCGTCGAAACGGGTCGGAGCACTATCGAGCAGCTCTGGTCAGCGCTTTTCAGAGCTCGAACGAGAAGCCCTGCTTGTCCTGCCCTTGCCCGGGCGAGAGCGCGAGGTCCATCGCCCACGTCCGGCTGCCGACGCGCGCAGAAAGATGCACCTTCACCGGCAGCTCGGCGCCGCGCGGATCGGCGAGCTTCACCTCGACGATGTAGCGGCCGCGCACCGGCTCGGTCCCATCGAAGTAGACGTTCTCCGCGTTCTGCTGGTGACAGCCGTCGTCGGGACAGTTCTTCTCGAGCTGGAGACCGGACGGCGTGCTCCGATTCGCCTTCGTCACGCGCGCCGCGTTCGGATCGACGACGCTGAGATCGACGTCGGCCGGACTGTCGCCCCACGCGATCATGAACTGCAAGACGCCCGTGCCGACGCCGCATCCCTCGTCGATGATGCCGTTGCAGTTGTCGTCGTTCGCGTTGAAGCAGAGCTCCGGGCCGGTCGGCGTGCACCCGGCGGTCACGACGACGCCTTCGGTCGCCGAAAGGTTCCTCGCCGCCACGTCCGCGCCCGGCGATGCAGCGCCCGGAGAGCCCGGACCGCATGCAACGGCGAGGAAGAGGGCGGAGAACGCAGCGGGCAGGAGGCGCATCGCTCGCGCCTCCTTACCACGTCTGCTCTCGCGCACGGTCGTGGCGCCAGCGCGATGCGCCACTACTTCGGCGGGACGACGTTCGCGTTGCCGCCGGTGTTCCCCGCGGACTTCATCTCGGGGATCGCGTCCGTCGTCATCTTCGGGTTCATGAGCTCGAAGAACGCCTGACGTGCGGCTTCCTGCGCCGGACCGGCCTCGGACTTGAGCGCCATGAGCGCGCCCTTCTCGTTCATGAACTTCAGGATCTGGATCGCCTGCACGCGCTTCTTCGCGTCGGCCGAGTGCGCATCGCGAAGGAGGCGAATGCGCATCTGCACGCGCGTGACCGAGTGCGGGCCGTTGTCGTAATCGATGCCCTGGATGGCGCGCGAGAGGACGAGGCGCGGCCAGTCCTGGATCGCGTCGCCGAGCTTCACGCGCGAGGCGGCCTGGGCGTTCGAGATCCACCGAGCCACGTCGCCGTTCTCGTAGTTCCTGTCGCTCCAGTAGCCGAAGGTCCCGTCGTAGACGACCTTGAGCTCCTCGAGCGCGGACTTGTCGACGTCCGCGTAAGAAGCGAGCGCGCGGCGCGCGGTGTCCTCGTCGGCTCCGATGAGGAGCGCGAGGGCCGCGTCGTTGCGCGTGCCCGCGTCGTGGAGCTTCTCGAACAGCTTCTTCGCGGTGTCCGGCGTCATCCCGCCGAAGCCGATCGCGCGCGCCGCCTGGTGTTGGACGAGCAGATCGGTGTTGCCGTTGATCAGATCGATGAGCGTCGCGGCCGCCTCGGGCACCGGACGGCGCACGAGCGTCTCGAGGTAGCAGGTGCGAATGAGCTGCACCTTCGGATCGGGCTTGTCGAGCTCCTTCACCTTCTTCGCGACTTCCTTCATCTGCTCGTCGGTGGCCACCCACGCGAGCGAGAAGCAGGCGTCGAGACGGGACTGCTCGTTGTTCTGCTTGTCCTCGATGTACTTCACGAGGATCGGATAGGCCTTCGGATCACCCCACTGCGCGAAGCCGTAGGACGCGCCGACGCCGATCGCGCGCAGGGTCATGCCCATCACGGCCATGCCGCCCTGGAGCATCGCTTCCATCGTGGCGTCGACCTTCTCGGGACGACGACGGAGCTGCTGCTCGAGCATCGGCCAGCTCTGGGGATCCTGCATCCAGCCGATGTAGCGAAGCGCGCTCTGCGCGGTCGCCCACACCGGCGGGAACTGCTGCTCGCCCTCCTTCGGGAACGGAGTGCTGGGGTTCGCCCACTTCCGCATGTCCGGGAGCGCTTCCTTCGCGTCGGCGGCCGCCATGAAGCGGAGGCCGTTCGCGTGCGGCTGCGGCTTGTCCGTGATCCAGAACTTGACGCCCTCGTACGCCTGCTTCCGGATCTCGTCGCGCTTGTCCGGGAAGAGGATCGAAAGGTCGGCGAGCATGCGCGAGGCGACGACGCGCTCGTTGTCGTCCTGGCGGTACTCGGGATCGAGGTCTTTGTTGTAGAGCGTGAGCGGGTCCTGCTTCATGCGCCACGCGAGCGTGGGCACGGCGCGAAGATCGCCGATCTCGGCGAGGCGAAGCGCGGCTTCCGTCTTCCAGTGCGGATGCGGGTTCGACTCGATGTACTGGACGAGGAGGTCGCCCGCGCGCGGATCCTCGAGCGCGCGGAGCATGTCGAAGAGGAGCTTCGTCTGGAACTTCTCCGTGTCGCGCTTGCTCTTGTCGACCGAGCGGAGCGCGAGGACGAGGCCCTTGCCGCCGACGCCGTCGCGGAGCGCCTCGAGGAACTTCTGGCGCGAGTCCTTGTCGGCGCGCGCGAGCGCTTCGAGGAGCGGCTGCATCGCCTCCTCGTTCGCGATCTTGCCGAGCCCGACGGCGGCTTCACGCGCAACGTCGACGCTCTTGTCTTTCACGAGCTTGATGAGCGTCTGGGTGAACTTCGGCTCCGCGTTGCGCGAGAGGACCGTCGCGACGAGTTGGCGAACGCTCTCGCTCTCGTCGTCGGCGAGCGTCGCGAGCTTGTCGAGGGAGACCATCGACGCGAGCTGCTCGGGATCGAACGCCGGGCTCTTGTCGAGGCGCTGCACGCTCGCGAGCTTGCCCGCGCGGTACTCCTTCATGACGTCGTCGAAGGCGGTGCCTTCGTGGAGCGCGGCGAGCGCCCAGGCGATCTGCGGGCGATCGGCCTCCGTCGACTCCTTCAGTGCCGTGAGCAGTGCGGGCTTCGCCGAGTCGGCTTCGGGCGAGCCGTACTCGAGCAGCGCCTGCGCGGCGGTGCCGCGGACCGTGTGATCGATCGAGGAGAGACCCTTGATCAGGAGCGGGATGCCCGCCGGGTCCTTCGCCCATGCGAGCTGCGTGAAGCCCTCTTCCTTGAGCTTCACCTCGTCGTCCTGCTCGGCCCACTGACGATACTTCGGAAGGGCCTCGGCGATCGGAAGGAGGGCGACCTCCTTCTTCTCGAGGGCGACCTTCTTCGGGTCCATCTTCTCGGAGTCCTTCATCGACCCGAAGACGACCGCGCTCGCGATGCCGCCGACGGCGAGGATGCCGATGATGACCGCCGCCACACCGAAACGGCCCTTCTTGAAGTTGCCGTCGTCACCGCCCGGGAAGCTCGGCGAGCCTGGCGTGCCCGGATAGCCTCCGCCCGGCGGAAGCGCGTCGTCGTCCGGCGGCCACTTCGCCGCTTCAACCTTCGGCACGCGCACGAGCGCGGGCGGCAGTCGTTTCGTGGGGATTTCCTGGTGCGGCGTGTGGTTGGGTCCCATGACGGCGCGGGGACGATACCCGAAAGGTTGCCTCCCCAGGAAGCAAGAGCAGCCGCGGGACTCGGCGGAGGCCCAGCGGAGACGTCGGACGAACCGGACCTTGAAAGCGTTGGAAAATTTCGCGCTCTCGACGTGAGCCGAGCCCGCTCGGACGGGATCGCTACGGGCTCGCGACGGCTGAGTGGAGCTACAATCTCGGCATGAGCCTGCAGGCACGAACGATGAGCCGGCGAACGGCTGTGTCCCTCGTGCTCGCGCTCCTCGGCGCTTCGATCGCAGCGTGCACCCTGATCACCGGCGCGAGCGATCTCGCTCCGTGCAGCGGCCCGAGCTGCATCGATTCGGCGCCCGGCGGTGACGGTTCGTCGCCGCCGTCCGACGGCGCTCGAGACGATGACGCGTCGACGCCCGGTCCCCACGTTTCGCCCGACGGCGCGACGTCGCTCGATGGTGGACGCGAGAGCGGCTCCGGCTGCCCGCTCTGCGACGGCGGCGAATGTTGCGCGCCGAGCACGTGCGTCGTCGCGACGGGGATCTGCGGCGCGTGCTCGGCCGGCGGCGGTCCTTGTCAGGTCGACGGCGACTGCTGCAACGGGCTCAAGTGCAGCGCCTACGGCAAGTGCGTGAGCTCGTGCCGCCAGGAGGGCCAGGACTGCTCGGTCGGGAGCTGCTGTCTCGGGGCGAAGTGCTCGCTCGTCAGCGGCCTCATCTGTTACCCGTGCGGGCTCGACGGAACGAGCTGCAACAGTGGCGGGACGTGCTGCTCGGGCAGCTGCGTCGGCAACGTGTGCGTAGGCAACGTGAGCCCCGGCCCCGGTATGTGACCGGATGTGACCGCTACGCGGACGATCGATCAGCGGCAGGGATTGAACGGGGCCGACTCCGGCTCCTTCGGTGTCCCGCTGCCGAGCGTTGCGCCCTGGTACTCGCCGAGCGGCGGGTCGCTGAACGCGATCTCGCCCTTGCCCGTCGACGGCTCGGTCGGAGCCGTGTCCGGCTGCACGGCGAGCGCGTTCAGCTGCGCGAGCGAGCCGTTGAACAGGTTCGTGTCGACGGTACCCGTGACGCCGTCGACCTTGCCCTTCTCGGAGTCCTGCCAGAACTCCCAGTCCGTCCAGCCGCTCGGCATCGTCGGGCAGGTCGTCTCGTAGTTCGCGACCCACAGCGTGTAGCCGGAGAAGTTGGTGCCGATGACGTTCGACATGAACGCCGCCGTGTAGACGATCGGCTTCACGCCGTACTTCTTCTCGACCTGCGCGAGCCACGACTTCGCCCGCGCGACGACGGTCGCTGCGGGCAGCCCGCCGTCGCTCTCGAGATCGAGCACCGGAGGCAGATCGCCGGGCTGGAGACCTCCGGCCGCGTCGAGCTTCGCCACGAGCAGATCCACCTGCGCGTCGACGTCCTTCCCCGGGCGGAAGAACTGGTAGAGGCCGCGAACGAGCCCCGCGTTCTTCATCGCCGGCCAGTTCTGCGCGAACTTCGTGTCGGGGTAATCGATGCCGTCACTGACGCGCGCGAAGGCGAACGCGCGCCCCGCGGCCCTGACCTTCGCCCAGTCGACGTTGCCTTGGTAGTACGAGACGTCGACGCCCTTCAGGGTCGTCGGGCCGGCGCACGTCTTCAGCTCCAACGCCGACGTGCCGAGACACTCGTTCATCGAGTCGTCGGACGTCGCCACGCTGTCTGCGTCGGCGGAGCAGCCCGTGGCCACACCTGCACACGCCGTCAGAAATCCTACGAGTGTCGCCCACTTCGCTGCGCGGAGCGCCGGAGTCATCGCACGAGCGAACAGCACAGCTCGTGCCGGACGGCCGCGTTCGCGGAGAATCGCGGATCGCCCGATGATCGTGCCGTGTCAGATACATCCGCCGTTCACGCACCGCGTGGCGTCGCGAGGGAACGCGCGAACGCTCGCGAGGCGATTGCGAGCTACATGGGATACCGGCTGTCTCCCGAAGTGGGAGACCCGCGCTCAGCGGCCCACGCGATGATCAGACGCGGACGCTGCGTCCCAGGCGGGACCGGAGCTCCATCCGAGCACGCATCGCCCGCGCGACGTCTTCGGCTTCGAGGCAGCGATCTCGCTCGAGCGCAGCGTTGAGGACGCGAAGCGCCTCGTCGGCCTCGCCACGCGTCGCGAGCGCGCAGCCGCCGATGACCATCAGCTCCGGGTCCCCCGGCAGGACTGCGAGCCCGAGGGAGAGCACGCGCATCGCGCGATCGATGTGACCGTTCGATGCGGCGCGCGTCGCGGCATCGCGGACCGAGACCACGAGCGCTCGCATCTCCTTGCGCGCCAGCGGACGCCCGACGATCGCTTCGCCGATCGCGCGCGCCTCGCCGAGGACGTCGATGTCGGAGGCAGCATCCGACTCGACGATCGAGACGAGCTTCGACAGGCGCTTCTTCAACCGATCGATGCCGTCCTCCGAGGTTCGCGTGAACGACGCGCCCGATCGGTTGCTGCCGATCTTCAACGTCGTCCGAAGATGGACGAGCCATCCGGGCAGCTTCGGACGCGCGACCGCGCTGACGTCGACGGAGCTCATTGGCGCAGCCTCGAGCAGGCTCCGCGTGTCGGGGTCGAGATCGTGCGGCTCCCAGCGGGCGCGGTCGGGATCGAGACGCCACGCGAGGACCTCTCCCGGGTAGACGACGAAGTCGAGCGTGGCCTCGCCGGAAGGGGTCGTCGTACGGACGCGATGCCTGCCTGCCGGAACGCCGCAGAACCCGCGCACCGGCTCCGTCGTGAAGCGCCCCCACGGCTCGCGCAGGTCATCCACGGCGCACGAGTCCCAGAGGTTTCCCTCGAGGATGACGAACGCGCTCGGCTCGCGCGAGGCGCGCGGCTTGCGCGTGCGCCGCCGCGCGCGCACGACGACGACCAGTGCCGTGAGCAGCACGATCGCGAGAGGAATGAGCGCGATGAGGACCGAAGGCAACGACTAGATTCTAGCGCGCGATCTTCCATGTGCACGGCGCCTCGCGAAAGTCGAGCGGTCGAGCTCACTCGCGTGCGCACACGAGGCGAGCCTTCGCGGGCTCGCGGAAGATGCTCACCTCAGCGCGGCGAGGCCTTTCACGAGGCGCTCACCTCAGCGCGGCGAGGCGTTTCACGAGCCCATCACGAACGGACTTCTGCCCTTCCGTGAGGACCGACTTCTCGCTCCGAGCGAGCGCTTCTTCGAGGGCCTTGAACTCGCCGGGACGGTCTCCGCGGGCCTTTGCGATGTCGGCCTTGAGCGCGAAGACGCGCATGGCGCGCGGGCCGTACACGCGAGCCACGGCGCGGTCGGCGGCCTTGTCGGCTTCGTCGAGGCGCTTCGCTTCGAGGTACACCCGACCGAGGCGGGCGGGTGGGTTGTAGTCGTCCGGGAAGTCCTTCTCGCTCCGTTCGAGCATCGGGATCGCGCGAGCCGGCTCGCTGAGCGCGAGGTAGGCGTTCAGGCGTAGCGGATCGAGCGCCGCCCGGGCGTCGTTCGTCCTCGCGCGAGCGGCTTCGCCCTCGAGGAACGTTGCCCATTCCTCGGCGAGCTTCTTCGCGCCCGCCTCGTCGCCGCTCTCCTTCTTCGTCGTGACCAGCTCTTCGTAGATCGCCGAACGATCGTCGGCGAGCAGACCGTCATCCCGCGCGCGCGCGTCGCGAAGGCCGATCGCGACGAGACGCTCGAGCTCCGGCGCTCGCTTCGCGTCACGCGCGCAACCGAGCGCGGTCACGAGGACGGTCGCGCGCGACGTGCCGGCGGGAAGATCGGCCACCTCTCTCGCCGCGGCCTCAGCGCACGCGTCGAGCTTCTTCCGGAGAGCGAGCTCCGTGACGAGCGCCTCGACGATGCGCGCACGATGGGGATGGTCCTTCGATGCGGCCGCGAGCGCGGCGCGGTGCT
Source organism: Pseudomonadota bacterium (assembly GCA_023402175.1). GTDB lineage: Bacteria > Myxococcota_A > Polyangia > Polyangiales > Polyangiaceae > Labilithrix. The sequence goes on from JAEXCN010000196.1 coordinate 8,881, forward strand.
CCTTCTCCGCGAGGTCGGCATCACCGGAAGCGAGCGCGTGGTTGCCGCGCACGAAGGCTGCCGTCGCTGCTGCTGCGGTGCCTTCCGACCCGGACCGCGCGTCGGCAACGGCGACGGCGAGCAGCTCGCGCAGCTCGCTCGCGGTCGCCGTGCCGGCCCACTTGAGGATGGGTCGATCGGTCGCCGGATCGATCACCCAGAGCGTCGGCAGAGCCGAGTGCGGATGGTGTGCGACCCACTCTGCGTTGACGTCCTTCTCCGTGTCGACCGAGAGCCACACGAAGTCTCCCGCGAGCGGCGCGAGCGTCGGATCCGTCAGGACGTGCGCACGAAGGCTCTGGCACGAGTGGCACCACGGAGCCCACGCATCGACGAAGAGCGGCTTGTTGCGTTGCTTCGCCTCGGCGAGCGCTCGGGGATAATCGTCATGGATGAATGGCAGCACCTCGCCGGACGCGCCGACGTGCGGCTGTCCGGCGGCAACCGAGGGATCCCGAGGCGGCGTGCTCGGCTCCTGAGGGCGTCCACACGCGGCGAAGGCCGCGGCGAGCGCCGTCGCGAGGACCGAGAGAGCTACTTGTTTCCTTCGAGCTTGAGCGTCCACTTGTTGGCGGGATCACAAGTACCAGAGACGTGGCGCACTTCCACCGTCACGGTCCGATCGTCCGACGAGCCGTTGGCGAAGAGGCCGCTCTCGCCGAACTCCACCTTCGCGACGTCGGTCGTGGCCGAGCTCGTCGACTGCTGGGTGACCGCGCTGCACTCGAGCGTGTCGCTGCCCGGCACGTAGACGTAGAGATCGTAGTTGGTGCCCGGCGGCGAGGTCAGGGTCGCCGTCAGCCAGAGCGAGACACCGGCGGGCCCGGTCTCGTTCTCGGTGACGCGGACCGTGAACCACTGCGAGGTGTGGCCCTGCGTGGTCTTGACGTCCGCGCCCGTGTCGCCGCTGACCGATCCGAGGTTGACGTTACTGGCGCAGGAGTTCGGCGCCGAGCACGAGCCGCCGTTGTTGCCGGGATCCGGCTTCACGCCGCTGTCGGCGCCTGCGTCCGCGTTCCCGTTGCTCGCGCCCGAGTCGGTGTCTTCCGTGTCGTCGGGCTCGTCGGACGGGTTCGACGGCGCCGGAATCTTCACGCTGTCGTCCTTCTCCTCGGTCCCCGCTTCGATCGGGGTGCTTGCGAGGAACGACTCTGTCGGTTCGGCCTCGACACCTTCGGCACAGCCGATGAGGGAAGCGATACCGATGACGGGGACGATGACGAGGAGCGCGCCGACGTTGCTCTTCATGGTCGGCCAGCCTAGCGCGAGCGTTTTGCCCCGCTCGCAGAGCCTGCATCACGAGACGTTAACGCGACTCGTTCATCTACCACCTTCGGCGACGGCGGCGCCACATGCACTGTGCAGCCATCCGCACCGCCGTTCGCGCGCGATGAATCGGCCTATTTTCCCGAGATGGCGTCGTCGATCGCGGCCTCGAGGGAGCTTCGCGACTGGGCACCGTCGAGTCGCGTGCGGCCGACGTACAGCAGAGGCACACCATCTCCCTTCACCGCGTCGAACATGGCGATGTCCTCCTCGATGCGTGCATCGGTGGCGGGATCGGAGAGGCAGCGCTGGAATTTGTCGCGGTCGACGCCGCGCTCGACGGCAAGCTCCTCGCACGCGTGCTCGGACAAGTCCTGCGCCTCGAACAGCGCGTGGACGTAGTCGTCCGTGACCGCGCTCGTGAGCTTCTCGACGCAGACCGCCGCACGTGCCGCCGTCCGCGCATCGGGATGGCGCGGAAGCGGCACGTGGCGGATGACGACGCGCACGCGATCGCGCCGCGCCTCGACGATCGGCGCGAGGGCAGCGTGCGTCCTCCGACAGAACGGACACTGGAAGTCGGTGAAGAAGACGACCGTCGCCGCGCCCGCCTTCACCTGCGCGGTCTTCGCCATCTCGTCGCGGATCACGCCCGGGATCGCGGGTCCGCAGGCGAAGAGGCCCGCGAAGAGAACGACGACGACAAGGACGAACGGGACGAAGGCTCGCGCGCGCATGGCTGGCGCACCATAACGCGACGCGCGCCCGTTCGAGGAGCGGCGGCGCTCCGTTCAGAGCGTTCCGTCGTGTAGGGCCGAGCTCGACCAGCAAACGCGGCAGAGGGGCACTCTCGCGGCTTGTTTCCTTGTTCACTCAACTGGGAAACAAGCCGCCGAACGCGTGCTGGACGAGCCTGTCGTGCTTGTTTCCTGGTTGACTCAACCGGGAAACAAGCCCGTGCGAGCGCGTTCAGTTCTGGAGCGCAGCGAGCAGCTTCTTGCAGTCGAGGACCGGCCGCCCCGTTGGATTCCGGTACGGCGATGCGCACGAGCCGATGAGGACGCCGAAATCGGAGAACCACATCCCCTCGCCCGAGGGCTCGTACGGGTACGCCCCGTCCGGCGTGGCCGGATCGAAGACGCGGTACGTCGCTGCCGCGCCTGGCGCTCGATAGCTCGCCCACGCCGAGTGGAGCCGGGAGTGGATCCAGCGGACCTCCTTCGACGTGAGCGGCACGCCGGTGTTCGCCGCGTGGAGCAGGAGCGAGACGATGTCCTTCGGGTCCATGTCGCCGGGCGGGCTCGCCTGCGCAGCCGCGGGCTGATCGGTCTCGATGCGCTGGGTCAGGCCGTCGAGGAGCGAGAGCGCAACGCTGTTCTGCGCAGTGAAGAGCGCCGCGTTCGCGGCTGACTCGTGATGCGTGCGCAGGATCTGCCGCACGTTGTGCCGGAGCTTGTTCGCGAGGACCGAGAGCTTCTCGCTCGTGCTGATCCCACTGCCGCACGAGAGCGATCCCGGATTTCCGTTGCCGAGGAGGTTCATCGTCAGCGCGCCGGGGCATTCGACGTTGTCGAGCGTCACGTAGTGCGCCAGCGTCTCGGAGACGGGCGGCGTGTAGACGTTCGCGTTCTTGTCGAGCGTCGCGATCGAGTAGCCCTCCGCCGCGACCTGCTTCGCCCACGCCTGGTACAGGCTCGTGGCCTCGGCGAGATCTGCTTTGCCCGCCGCATCGAGGCGCGGGGCACACGCCTGCATCTGGACGATCGAGCGAAGGATGTGCCCCATGTCGTCCTTCGAGCGCTTGTTCTTGATGTAGATGTCGCCGAAGGTCGGGTTGTTTGGAAGATGCACGTATTCGGTGGCGGGATTGTCCTCGCCGGGCCGATTGAGCGAATAGTCGATGAAGAAGCTCCGGCCGTTCTCGGTCGACGTGACGCTCTCGGGGTAGAGCGCCCGAGTGAGCATCGTCGGGGCCGTGTCGGCGGCGTTCCGCTTCATCGCGAGCGCCCACGACGAATAGCCGCGCGCGATGCGTCGAACGAGCTGCTCGGTCAGCGGCTTGCCCCACATCAGATGCGCGTAGCAAGCTCCTTCGAGGTACGGCGGGGTCCGAAGGCCGTTGTTGTCGGCGCCCACCTTCACGTGCCGATAGGTGACCTGTCCGCCGCTCTTCTCGATTCCGACGCCGCTCCACCACGTGCCGTACCAGTAGCCCGGCGCCGTCTGCGGCCAGCCGTGGATGCGCTCGTCGACGAAGTCGAAGTAGCGCGTGTCCTCGAGAAGCGCGATCAGGTCGTCGGTCGCGGCGTCGAGCTCGGCCTGCGAGACCGGAGCGCCGACATCGGGCCGCGTGTAGCTCACGGGAAGAGCGCTCGGCGGCGGGCCGATCGGTCCTTTTGGACCGGCATCAGCGCCGTCGTTCCCGCCGTCGGCCGGGGGCTCTCCGGTCGAAGGTCGCGGATCGTCGACGCCCGCGTCGAGCGGGGACGTCGCGCTCGGGTCGTCGGTCCGTGCGTCGTTCGCGAGCGGCGCGTCGTTGCTCGCGCACGCGACGACGACGAGCGCGCAGACGCCTGCTCCAGCCGCGCGGATCACGGGCACACCGCCCAGCGAAGCGGCTCGCGCGTGATGCGATGATGACGGAGCTCGCTCAACGTTCGGGACGAAGGCACGTCGAGCGTGTGCATCAGCGAGCCGTCCGGACGCGCAAAGAACGCGATCCCCTCCATCTCGACGTCCTCTTTCAGCGCGAACACCGGGAACACGGTCCCAGAAGAGAGGTGCATCTTGAACACGTGCTTCTCCGCATCGTCGGTGGAGAGATAGAGCTGCCCCTTCATGACCTTTGCGCCCTGGACGCGCCCGATCACGGTCGAGAGCGGGATCGCGCGCACGAACGTCATCGTCGAGAGCGCGAACACGTTGATCGCCGGCGTCGGGTCCCACTCGGCCATGTAGGCGACGCCGCGCGGTCCATCGACGGCGATCCACGGCACGCCCTTGGTCTGCAGGTTCACCGGTATGTCGAAGACGGTGCCCGACGTCAGCGAGGCTGCGTCGTAGAGCACGACCTTCGGCGCCTTGTAGTTCTTGTCCTCGATCGGCGCGTAGATCATGCCGTTGTGGACGTCGATGTCGCCGATGTGATTGCTGCCCTGGATGGCGAGGTCGAGCGGGATCGCGAGCGCGTTCTTCTTCGTGCTCGCGTACGTGTCGTTCGTCTTGTCGAGCCCCGTGTTGCCCGAAAAGAACCACGACGTGCCATCGGTCGCGACGCCCTGGCCGCGGAGGGCGGCCTCCGGGATCGTGAACGTGTCGACCTTGAGCTGCGTCCATGCCTCGCCGTCGAACGCGGTGATGAACGTGCGGAGCGCGACCTCCGGCGCCGCGATCGACTCGGTGGCGGCGAGAGCGGCGATCTCCGCCGGCGTCACATCGGCGAGCGGCTTCGCACCGGCGTTCGGAAGCGACGTGGGCAGCGTGATGCCGTTCTCCACCTGGTGATCGCCGTCGAGCGCCTCGAGCAGCGAGACCAGCTTCGTGAGATCGTCCGTGTCCTCGCACTTCGACGATCCGACGATCTGGTACGGCGAGATGACATCCGCACCCGCGGGAGCGCCGAGCAGGATGCCACCGGCGGTGAAGCGAACCGGCGTCCCGACCTCGTACGTGAACGTGCCGTCGGCAGCGGTCACCCCCTTCTGCGCGCCGGACTCGAACGGCAGGTTCGCGATCGGAGCTCCCGTGGCGAAGAGGACCTTTCCGCTCTTCGGTCCCGCGGGCGGCGGCGGAGCGGAGTCCTCCGGCGCCGACGCCGTGCTCGTCGTCGTCGGCGTGGGCATCGTCGGGGCGTCGCCCGTCGCCGGGTTGCCCGGGCTCGACGTCGTCGCGTCGGTCCCGCACGCGATCACCACCCCTTGGCCGAGGAGGCCGATGGCGACGAGGGCGGACAGCAGCGGGCGCTCGAAGGTCCGGAGGCGCATGGCGCTAGAGTAATTACTCTAATCACCACCAAAGGCCATCGGTTTCGTTTGCTGCCGTTGGGACAGCGGTCCTCCGGCGCATCCGCGCGCACCCTGGCTCTCGGTTTCCCGGAGAGCCAGGGCATCGCGATGCGGGTCTTCAGCCAGCGTCCTTGTCGCTCAGCTGGATCTTGCTGCCGCCGTCCTTCCCTTCGTCGAGCTGAATGCGGCTACCACCATCCTTGTCGTCGCCGAGCTGAATCTTGCCGCCGCCGTCCTTCTCGTCGCCGAGCTGAATCTTGCCGCCGTCCTTCTCGTCGGCCGCGGAGACGTCACCGACGCGCGCCTGCGCAATGCCCGAGGCGAGAACCAGGGCCAGGGCGCTCGCGCCCAGGATGGTGAAACCCGCTTTTCTCTTCGTCATGAAATGGACCTCCGTGTCGAATGCGCGTCGATCTCGGTTCCTCGAGCACGCGTTTGCCTTTGGTACCCTCCGGCCCTGAGAACGGCTCACGCTGCGGCTACCTGTCGCGACGCGACGCGACGCGACGCGACGCTCAGAAGAGCGCGGCGATGCCGAACGCGCCGCCCGTCGCCATTCCCCCACCGAAGGTCTCGACGGATTTCGACCCGAGCTTCGCGCGTACGGGAGAGAACGCCCCGCCGACGTAGGCCTCCGCGGTCAGCCGCAGGCCGGGCGCCAACGTAGCGAAGCTGGCGAGCCCGACTCGCGCGACGGCGAGCCCTTCGAATGCTGACTCGCGCTCGCCGTGGATCCTCATCGCAAGAGCGTCGACGCCGGTGCTCACGGCGAACCCGGCGCGCGAGGTCTGTGGGCCGATCCGCAGCGTCGCCCCCGCGACCCAGGCGCTCGAGAGGCGAAGCGGCGCGTGCGCACGTGGATCCACGAACGCTCTCGGTCCGACACGGAGCGCGAGCGCGAGCCCGCTCGTGAACGGGACCAGCATCTGCGCGTCCGGGCCGACGAGCACGAGACCGGAGCCCGCGAGATCGAGGCCAGCGGCGGGGCCGAACGCGATCTGGCGAGGCGGATGCGATGAGTGTGGCGCAGGCGACGATGAAGGTTCCATCGGGGGAGCGAGCGGAGCCGGCGCCGTTACGGGTTCGTGGGCGATCTGCTCGCTGATCGCGCCGAGGAGCTCGTCGGTCGCGATCGCGACGGCGAGCGGAATGCCGTCGTCGGGCAGCTTCTGCAGATCGAGATCGCGAATCCCGTGGTGCACGCGATGCGGCGTGATGACGACGATGACGAGACGCGCGCGCGTGCGCTCCGGCCAGCGCACCTCGATGCCAATCGAGAGCGCCTCGCCCCCCTCCGCGAGCGGCCAGCAGCGCGGAGCTTCGAGCTCCGACGCGATCGCGCGCTCGAGTTTTCGCGAAACGCGGCGGTCCGCGAACGGAGCGACCTGCACGCTGACCGAGCTCGGCGCGCCACACGGACCGACCGAGGCCGCCGGCTCGGAAGCACGCGCACTGCCGCCGATGAGAGCGAGCGAGCAGGCCGCCGCGGTCGCGAAGCTCGCGCGGCGGGCCCGACGCGTCGTCACGGACATCGTCGCTTCACGGCTCCCACGTAGAGGCCTCGCGGGTACGTCGCGAGGTAACGATCGCGCGCCTCCGCGCATTCGCTCCTCAGCCCGGCGGCCTCGAGCGCCTCGACGAGTCGCGCATCGGCGTCCTCGCGGAACGAGCCGTTCGGATCGAGCGCGATGGCGTCTTCGAATGCCTCCTTCGCCGCGAGCGGCGCGTCGAGCTCGTTGAGGCGTAGGCGACCGAGCTCGAGCGCGGCGAGCGGGGCGCGCGGATCGGAGCGGAAGCGACGCCGCAGCGAATCGAGGGCCCTCGCTGCCTCGGCCGGATGCCCGGTCATCCGTGCGACCTCGGCGATCGCGAAGACGTCCTGCGGCCCCGCGGCATTGATGATTCGATCCAGCTCGGAAGTCGGGATCTCGGCCCACGCCGCCGCGAAGCGCCCCTCGCGCCAGCGCTCACGGAACTTCTTCGAGAGCACCGGTCCATGGACCACCGCACGCGCGGCTTCTCTCTCCACCACGGCCGAAGCGTCCGCGGAGGACGTGGTCGACGATGGCGACGCAACGGGGCGGACCGCGGACGACCACGTCTCCCCCGCCCCGAGTGTGCTCGGGGCGGGCTGTCCGTCCGACCGCGACAGCGAGACCCGGCCCTCGCTCACCGCGACGACGATGCTGCCGTCGGCCGGTTCGAGCTCGACCCGGAACTTCGTGCCGACGACGTGTACCGCGATGGGCCCCGCCACGACCGTGAACGGCCTGTCTTCGACGTGGACCACGCTCGCGGCCACGGCGCCGCCCTCCAGCTCGAGCCGGATCTCGCGTCCCGATACGGCCGCCAGTTGCAGCTTCGTCGACGGCTCGAGGAGAATTTGCGAACCGTCGCCGAGCTCGATCGACTGGCGCTCCCCGGCGCCGGTCACGAGCACCGCGCCGTCGATTGCGCCGCGCGACGGAGCGACGAGCCGCGTCGCGACGACAGCGACCAGCGCGAGCACCAGGGCGGCAAGCGCGAGGGATTGCCCCACGCGACGCTGCCGGCGTCGGCGGACAGGGAG
>JAEXCN010000281.1 GCA_023402175.1 Pseudomonadota bacterium
GCTGCGGGCCGTGCGCTCGCCGAGGGGAGCGGGAACGGGGAGCGGCTGCCGGTCTCGCGCGCAGAGCAGGGCAGCCGCGCGGCCGGCCTGAAGGCGCTCATCCTCGACGACTCCGGACAGGTCGTCGAGACGAGAGACGTCGACGTCATCGCGGCCGCGCACCGCGATGGCAAGCGCTTCTGGGTGGAGCTGGACGATCGCGTGCAGGAGGCAGACAAGCTGCTGCTCGAGATCCTCGGCATCCATCCGCTCGCGGTGGAGGACGTCTGGAACGACATCGGGATCCCGAAGGTCGAGGACTTCGGCGAGTACGTGCAGCTCGTCATGCACGGCGTCAGGGAAGAAGACGTCGCGGGCAGCGACATTCCGCTCGCGCTGACGGAGCTCGACATCCTGATCGGGCGGAACTTCCTCGTGACGCATGCGCACGACGAGAAGGTGTGCGCGATCACGCCAGTCCTTGCAGAGATCGGGCGAAACGCGAGATTGCTCAAGAAGGGTCCTGCGTGGATCGCCCATGCCGTCCTCGATCGGATGGTCGACGAGTACCTGCCGGTGGTGAACCGGTTCGAGGAGCAGATCGAGCTGATCGAGACCCAGATCCTCGAAGGCAAGTCACGCGACAGCGCCCACGGGATCATGCGCCAGGTGCTCCGCATCAAGCGGAGCCTGCAGATGCTCCGGCGGACGACGATCTCGCAGCGCGAGATCCTCTCGCGGCTCGCGCGAGCGGAGTTCGACGAGATCCCGCGGGAAGCGATGCCGTTCTACCGGGACGTCTACGATCACTTCGCGCGCGTGACCGAGCTGGTCGACAGCTACCGGGAGCTCGCGACCGGGCTCCTGGAGGCGCATTTCAGCATCCAGTCGCATCAGATGAACGAGATCATGAAGCGGCTGACGGTCATTTCGACGATCATGCTGCCGCTCTCGCTCGTCGCCGGCATCTACGGGATGAACTTCAAGAAGGTCTTCCCGGAGCTCGACTGGGAGTATGGGTATTTCTATGCCCTGGGGCTGATGGCCGCGATCGCGTCGGGCATCATCGTGTACTTCAAGAAGAAGAAATGGCTCTGAGAAGGAGCTCTTCCTTCGGGTCGGCTATCATCGAGGCGTGAAGCGCCGGGTGGGCCGCTATGTCGTCTTCGAAGCGTTCGCGCGCGGCGGCATGGCGACTGTGCATCTCGGCCGGTTGTCTGCCGACCGAGGATTCTCGCGCCTCGTCGCGATCAAGATGCTCGCTCGCGACCACAGCGGCTCGAGCGTCTACGCACGCGCGCTCGAGGAGGAGGCGCGGATCGCTTCACGAATCCGTCATCCGAACGTCGTCCAGCCGCTCGACTTCGTCGTCGACGGCGAGGACCTCTTCGTCGTCATGGAGTACGTCCACGGCGTCGCGCTGTCGCAGCTCCTCGCCGCGAGCGAGCACGACGGGCAGCCGATGCCGGCAGCGGTCAGCGTCGCGATCATTGCCGACGCCCTCAAGGGGCTGCACGCAGCGCACGAAGCGACCGATGAACTAGGGCGGCTGCTCGGCGTCGTACACCGGGACGTCTCTCCGCAGAACATCCTGGTCGGCGTGGACGGCGTCGCGCGCCTCGCCGACTTCGGGATCGCGAAGGTGATGCGAAGCGCCGAGCGCACGCAGACGGGCATCGTCAAAGGCAAGCTCGCGTACATGCCGCCGGAGCAGCTCCGCGGATTGCCGCTCACCCGGCAGGCGGACGTCTTCTCGCTCGGTGCCGTGCTCGCCGAGTCGCTCTCCGGGATCAGCCCGAAGCCCACGGACGAACAGCCCACGAAGTGGCTGTCCGCGGCGATCGCTTCCATCCAGGATGCGGCATTGCTCGACGTCGTGCGTGTCGCGACGAAGCCGGATCCGCGCGATCGATTCGCGACCGCCTCCGAGATGGGAGCCGCGCTCGCAGCGGCGATGGTCCCTGCGGGCGTGGAGGCCGTCACCGATCGCGTGACGGTGCTCGCAGGTGACGAGATCGATCAACGAAGCGAGCTCGTTCGGCGCGTCGAGGCGGCCTCCCTCGACGACGTTCCGCCGACGACATCGGGCGAGGTCGCGGCGGTTCAGTCCGGCGATCCGCGCCCGTCCGCGCGCCCGCCCGCGCGGCCCTCCGCTCCGCCTGCGCGGAAGAAGCAGGCCTCGTCGCCGAGGCCGATCGTCCTGTTCCTCTCCGGCGCGCTCATCGCTGCTGCCGGCGTCGTTGCGTATGCGCGACTCGCTCAGCCGTCATCGCGACACGACGCGAACGAATCGTCGGAGTTCCCTCCGCCGCCTGTCCTCGCGACGGAGAACGTGCCGAACAACGCGCCTGCGCCCTCGGCGGCGGCGTCGGTGGGCGAACGTCGTCCCGTTTCGCCGCCGCCGGCTGCCACCAAGAACCCGCCGCGAGCTCGGACACGGACGACGCAGAAGACACCGCACCCCGGGTGCGATCCGCCGTTCCGGATCGACTCCGAAGGCAAGAAACACTACCGGCCAGAGTGCCTCGAGTGATGTCGACCATTCAGTCGCGCAGCGCACCGACACGTAATCTCCGCTGGCTCGGCGCGACGTTCGCCGCGCTCGTCGTCCTCGTCGCGCCCGCGGTTTCGCGCGCCGACAACGCGGAGTGTGTGAAGGGCTTCGACCGAGGGACTGCCGCGCGCGAGCAGGGAAAGCTCCGTGAGGCGCGCAAGCATTTCGTCACGTGCGCCGCGGACACGTGCTCGAAGACGCTCCGCGTCGATTGCGCGAAGCTGCTCGACGACGTCGACGCGAGCATGCCCACGGTCGTCTTCGGAGCGAAGGACGGTCGCGATGCGGACCTGTTCGACGTGATCGTCTACGTCGACGGCGAGCGCGTCGTCGGTCACGACCAGGGCAAGGCCGTGCCGTACGATCCGGGACCTCACGTCGTCCGCTTCGAGCGTGACGGCTCGAAGCCGATCGAGGAGAAGGTGCTGCTCCGGGCAGGGGAGCGCAATCGAGCGATCATCGCGAGGTTCACCTCGGAAGATCCGGCCCTCGCGATTTCACCGAAGAAGGACGATGCTTCGACGCGCCCGTCCCCGAGCTCCGTTCCGGCGTCCTCGCTCGTTCTCGGGGCGATCGGCGTCGGCGCTGTCGGGAGCTTCGTGTTCTTCGCGCTCACCGGCAATCAGGAGAGGGATCGCCTCCAGATGACGTGCGCGCCGTCGTGCACGGACGCGGACGTCTCGTCACTCCGTACGAGCTACATCGCCGCGGACGTCTCGCTGGGCGTCGGCATCCTCGCCCTCGGCCTCGCGACGTACTTCCTCCTCACGAACGACTCGCCCCATCGAGCGGCCTGGCGCTGACGTTCATCCGGGGTGCTTCGCGCGCACCATCTGGAAGTATCGCCGTCCGATGCCGCTCGCCGCAGCCGCGCGCGTCACGTTCCCTCCGTGCTGCGCGAGCATGTAGCTCGTGTAGCGGCGCTCGAACTCGTCGATCACCTTCTGGCGGGCCGTGGTCATCGGCTGACCGGATCGGATGATCTCCTCGATCGCGTCGGCCTGCACCGGAGACGGCGGCACCGTCGACGGATGCCCGTGCATGGCGGGCTCGAAGTCGCCGAGCGCGAGCTGGCGAGCGACGGCGTTTGCGAGCTCACGGATGTTCCCCGGCCAGTCGTAGCTCTCGAACCGCTGCACGACGTCGGGCGAGAGATCCGCCTCGTTGCCTCCGAGGCGGCTCCAGAAGAAGCGCGTGAGGAACGCGATGTCACCCTGACGACGCCGCAGGGCAGGGAGATCGAGCCGCGCCACGGCGAGCCGGTAGTAGAGGTCATCGCGGAAGCGACGCGCAGAGACCTCGCGATCGAGGTCGCGGCGCGTGGCGGCGATCACGCGCACGTCGAGCCGGATCATCTGCGTGCCGCCGACGCGGCGGATTTCCTTCTTCTCGAGCGCACGGAGGAGCTTCGCCTGCAGCGCGAGATCGAGGTCGCCGATCTCGTCGATGAAGAGCGTTCCACCGTTCGCCTCCTCGAAGAGGCCGTGCCGTGTCGAGACGGCGCCAGTGAACGCGCCGCGCTCGTGCCCGAAGAGCTCGCCTTCGAGGAGCGTGGGCGAGATCGTGGTGCAGTCCATGACCATGAACGGTCCGCCGCGTCGCGCGCTCCGATCGTGGAGCGACTCGGCGAGGACCTCCTTGCCGGTGCCGGTCTCGCCCTCGATGAGGACCGCGACGTCGGCGTTCGCGACCCGCTCGAAGATGGGATAGAGCGCGCGCATCTCGGGGCTTATGCCGATGACGCGCGCGAAACAGCCCTCGCTCGACGTCGGCACGGTGTGCACCGCCCCGTCGGTGTCGAAGCGGATTCGCGTGTCGCCGAGACGGACGATCTCTCCCGGCCTGATCCAGGCGTCGCGGACGCGGATCTCTCCGATGAACGTCCCGTTGCGCGATCCGAGGTCGACGATCCGCACGCCGTCGGTACTACCTTCGACGGCTGCGTGGCGACGCGAGGCCGAACGATCGACCAGCGGGATGTCACATGCCGGGCTCTGTCCGATGAGCACGCGTCGCGTCACGACGTCGTCGATCTGGAAACGCTTGCCGCGGTCGGGGCCGTCGAGGATCTCGAGAATCCACGTCGTCGAGCTCGCGGAAGGAAGGGCACCACGTTGCGCGAGCTGGGTCGTCAGCTCCTCGTCGGTCAGCATCGTCTCGCCTCGGTAGCGCTCTCGGCGCAAGCTCTCAATTGCACTGGTACAGGTTCTTCACTCCGCCGGCGGAGGGGTTGCAGGTCTTCGGCGCCTTGCAGTCACCCTCGTCGGGGTGACAGATCGGGATCTGATCGCGCTTGCATCCGTTCATGCAACGGCTCGAATCCGTCTGGACGTCCCAGCAGCACGCGCCGCCGAAGTCGGCGCATGCCGAGGTGCGATCGCATCCGATCCAGAAGCCCGTTCCGACGCCGCACTGAGCGGGGGTGGTGCATTTCGTGGTGTCTTCGAAGTCGTCCACGCAGCAGCCCATCGTCGGCCCCGCGCACGTCGTCGCGCCGCAGTCGTATCCCTTCGTCGACGAGTCGCGCCCAGCGTCGTCCGGACTGCTCGAACCGTCGGTTTCGCTCGAACCGTCGGTGTCGGTCGACCCGCTGGATCCGTCCGAGCCGGGCGTGCTTCGGTCCTCGGCTCCGCCGTCCCGTGGCCCGCTCTGGAGATCCGACCAGCCGGAGACGATGGTGCAGGCGGAGAGGAGCGCCAGGCCGCAGCTCGCCAATCCAGTGGCGAGCAAGGCTCGTCGTCGTCCGCGCTCAGAACGCATACCCAATCATGGTGGCTGCTCGGCACCAGCATGTAAAGACGAGCTTCGGCCGTCGACCTTGCTGGACGGGGAGTGCAGCGCGCGTGCCGCGCGAGCGGGCGCCGAGCCCACGCGAATCGCGCGGGAGTCAGGGGTGATGGCGCGCGGACTGATGCGAAGCGATCCTTCGCAGCCGCGTCCGCGCGCGATCCAGTGTGTTCAGCGAGCCGCGACCTCGCGCGGCGGTGCGTCCTTGCAGCACCGCGTCCCGGTCTCCGCGCCGTTGTACACGTCGTTGTGGCCGACCTGGAATTGACGGCACGCGTGACGGCTCGGGATCCACCAGGAGCCTTTGAGGACTTCCTTCCAGCCCATCTTGTTGCCCATGCCGCGCCCGTCCGCCTGGACCCACTCCTCGACGTTGCCGGCCATGTCCTGCACGCCGAACGGGCTCGCGCACTTCTCGTGCGAGCCGACGACGGAGCGATGGTCCACGAGCCGACCCGGCTTGCCGATGTTCTCGCTGATCTCGACGTTGCACGCGGCCGGGCTCCGCTCCCAGCCGTAGGGATAGGGCCGCATCTCTTCGCCCTCGCAGGCGAACTGCCACTCGCTCTCTCGGCAGAGGCGGCCACCTTCGGACTCGCAGAGCTTCTTCGAGCTGGTCCACGACATGAAGTGCCGCGGCAGGTTCGTGTCGGGCTCGGCGCGCTCCGTCGCGTCGATGCAGTAGCGCATGTGGACGCGCTCCTTCGACTTGCAGACGGACTTCGCGTAGCGCGCGCAGCGGAAGTGGTGATAGCGGCTCTCGGGCGGATCCATCCACTCGAGGCACTTCTGCTCGACGTCGGGACAGTAGTCGCCTTCGACGAGCACCATCCCTGCTGGGCATGCGTTCGCGTCGCCGTTCTTCTTCGCGTCCTTCGCGTTCGGCGCGCTCTTGCTCTCGGGAGGAGCAGACGAGACCGTCGCGATCGCGAGCGTCGCGGAAGCGACCGGCACCCGAGACTCGGCGGCCTCCTTGCGCGCGGGCTGCGTTCGCGCGCACGCTGGAGCGAGCCATCCCGTCAGGACGAGTCCGAAGGAGATCGAGGCAACAGTGCCCCACGTACGGGCGGGCGGGTGCTTCATCGGAGCGACGAGCCGTAACCCAGCTCGTGAGGGGCGACCACGAAAACCGTTCCCGCGCGCACGTAAAAATTCGGATCGTTGCTGCTCCGATGATCAGTGCGGGCGGCTCTGGTGACGAGGGCTGGCGGCATCGCACCGCCGAGCATCCGTGCACGATACAAACTTCGAGCCGTCAGTCTCCGAAGTCGATCCCGTCCGGGTAGATGCCGACAGTCCATCGCTTCTTCGGCGCGAGCGAGTCACCGTCGATCTCGAGGACGCTTCCCGGCTGCGTGTGGTTGCCCTCACAAACGAGGTAGATGCGGCCGTCCTTCGCCACCTTCACGACGTGCGGCAGTGCACATTCGGCCTTCGTCAGCGTGGCGCGACCCGTGACGGCCGCCTTGTCGATGTCGACGCGCGCGAGCCCGTCGGGAGCCTGCGTCGGTACGAACAGCGTCCTCGGTCCGACGAACGCCGGCATGAACGCCTTGGCTGCGAGCGGCACACTCCGCTCGGGCACGAAGCGCTTCTCGGCGCGATCGAACACGCGGACGTCCTGGCCCTCGAGATCGGCGACGATCACGAGCTTCTCGTCCGGTGAGAGCGTCGCGGAGTACGGCCCGTACCGAGGCACACCGGGCACGCCCGGCGAGGAGCCGAGCGGGATGCGCGACATCGGAAAGCCCTCGGCGGACAGGTCGACGATCGCGAGCTCGTCGGAGCCGTAACACGCGATGAACGCGGTGCGATCGTCGCGTGTGGTGGTGATCCCATGCGGCGCCGTGCACACCGCGCGCGAGCCGATTCGCTTCATCGTCCGAGCGTCGAGGACGACGAGATGCGCGAACATCGTCGCGGGGCTCGCGGCCCCTCTCGCGGCGACGTCCATTGCGCGCTTCATGTCGAAGTGCGTGACGAGGACACGCGAGCGGTCGTGCGTGAGGACGACGTCTCCAGGGTTCTCGTCGACGTCGACGGCGGCTCCCGCCGAGAGGTTCGCGAGATCGAGCCTCGCGAGCTTGCCGAGGTCGCTCCCAGCGCCGTGCGAGGCGTGCGGATCCTTCTTCTTGTTCCCGGGCTCGGGCGGGAACGCGAGCGCGACGAAGACGGACTTCTGCGCGACGTCGACGGCGAGATGATGAGGCGCTTCGTGCGCGTCGGGATCGAGATCGAGCGGGATCGTCGTCACTGCGTCGCCGTCGCGATCGATGACGCTGATCGAGTCCGAGCCGTTGTTCGTGACGTACGCTGCGCGCTCGGGCGGCGTCGGGACGTGCGCTCCCGGAGTGAGCGGGCCGGTGCGGACGGTGCCTTCCGCCGCCGACTTCTTGCAGCTCGAGCATCCGGGTGAGGTGACGAGCGCACCGGTGGCGACCAAAACCAAGTACAACCGAGTCGTGAAGCGCGCTCGATGGTCAGGGTTCCTCATCGGCTCCGCTCTGATCTCTATCATCGGGACGTCGCGCGCGAACGGGCGTTTCCCCGAGGCCCAGCTCATCGAGTCGGTGCCGGGTGACCCGAGCACGCTGTACCTCCGGGCGACGTTCGGCGTCCTCGTCTCCCGCGACGCAGGGAAGAGCTGGCGTTGGATCTGCGAACGTGCGCTCGGCTACGAGGGGCAATGGGATCCGCCGGTCGCGGCGACGCGTGACGGCCGTCTCTGGGTCGGGCTCGAAGATGGGCTCGTCTCGACGCATGACGGCTGCGATCTAGAAGCCGTGAGCGAGCTCGACGGTCACACGGTCAAGGACCTCACGACCGATCCGAGAGGCGAGACCCTCTGGGCGATCACGGGCGCGCCTGGGAAGAAGAGCTTCGTGTGGCGCCGCTCGCCGGGGAAGAAGTTCGAGCGCCTCGCGGGCATGGACGACACGAACCTGATGACGATCGAGGTCGCGCCGTCGAACCCGTCACGCGTGTACCTGAGCGGGCAGCCGTATTCGACGATCCGTGGACAGATTTTCCGCTCGAACGACGGCGGCGCGACCTTCACGACCGCGAAGAACGCCCTCGATGCCGACGGACCGTTCTTCATCGGAGCGGTCGATCCGAAGGACCCGAACCGCCTCCTCATCCGCCACCTCCACGGGAAGGGGAGCGATCTCCTGCTCACGCGCGACGGAGGCAAGACGTTCAAGAACGTCCTCTCGATGACGAGCGCGATGTTCGGGTTCGCGAAGGCCGCGGATGGATCGGCGTACTTTGCAGGCTCAGGTCTCGCCGACCACGGGATCTTCCGCTCGACGGATCGCGGCGAGCACTTCGAGAACGTCTCGAAGAACGGCGTCCTCTGCATGCATGCCGCCGCTCCCGATGCGCTCTTCGTCTGCCAGAACGCGCTGACGCAAGGCGCACCGGCGATCGGCGTCTCGCGCGATGGCGGGAAGACCGTGACGGGGCTCGCGAGGTTCGCGGACATCGAAGGGCCCGTCGCCTGCGCGACGCCCGATGCACGCGCGAGCCTCTGCTCCGGGACGTGGCCGGAGATGAAGGCGCTCCTCACGCCCGTCCTCGATGCGGGCGCCGAGTCGCGGCCGAAGCGTAGCCGCATGGACGCGGGCGCATCCGACGCCGGCGAGGCCGAGACCGCGACGCCGGCATCGCGCTCGCGATGCGGCTGCGAGGTCGTCGGGGTCCCGGCCCCGACGCTGGATCTCGGATGGCTCATCGCGGGGCTCGGCCCCCTCGTCCTGCGGGTGCGGTCCTCCATCGTGCGTGGATCCAAGCTCACCCAACGCCGATGAAGTCGAGGTCCAGACTGCGCAATTCGCGCTAGGCGCCGCGTCCGCCTCGGCGGAAGTTTCCTCCAGATCACGCGCGAGGCGGCGCTTTCGGCCTCTTCTCGGCGTAGGCGTGCTCGTCGCGAACCGTAACGACAGAATTCGGCGTCCGTCGAAGACGAGCGGATCGAAACGATCCTACTGGCTTCGCGTTTGCACACGCTCACGACATGCGAACGTCCCTGCTGGTCGCCCTTGCCTCGATCGTCACCGTGACCGCTGTGGGTTGCAGTGATGCCAACGACGGGACGGGCCTGGGCTCACGTCACGCTCGCCGTACGACGACAGCCCCGCCCGAGGTCGGCGCCGCCGACGACCACGACGAGAGCGACACCGAGGGAGAGACCGCCGGCGACGTCGGAAACCCGAACGCCGACACCAAGCCGCCGGCGCCGAGCACGCCGGGGACCGCCGCTCCGGAGTTCGCGCTCACGCTTTCGCAGAACACGCCGACCGTGAGCCTCGGCGAGTCCGTCGAGCTCGACGTGTCGATCACACCGAAGAACGGATTCACCGGGCCGGTCGACCTCACCGTCGCCGGTCTCCCGCAGGGCGCGACTGCCTCGCCTGCGACGGCCACGGTCGGTGCGACGGGAGCGGCGACTGCGAAGATCAAGATCACCGCCGCGGTCGACGCCGTCGCGACGGCGCCGAACACGAGCTCGGCGCTCGTCGTCACCGGCAAGTCCGGCAGCGTCACCGCGACGGCGAACGCGAACTTCAAGGTCGCTCCGAAGCTGACGCTCACGATCCCCGTCAACGTCGACGCGCTCCGCGCCGCGAACGTCCAGTATCGCAACGACTGGGGCGATGCGTTCGGTGCGAACCAGAAGCCGCTGCGCACGCAGCAGGGCAACGGCATCGTCGTCACCGTCTTCAACGCCGACTCGAAGCAGCACATCATCCACGGCGCCAACGGCTTCCAGCACGGCGACACCAACAACCCGATCAATCCGAACTCGTTCGAGATGCAGAACGGCGCGCCGCGCACGCGGACGCTCAACGTCGGTGCAAACGCCAACGGCTACCCGCACGACGGCGCGAACGGCGTCGGCGCCTCGTTCCGCATCAAGGTCGAAGCGGCACCCTGATACTCAATCCGTCTCGTAGCGGATCGCGACGACCGTCAGCTCGACCTCGCCCGCCGGCTTCCGGAACGTGAAGGTGTCAC
>JAEXCN010000320.1 GCA_023402175.1 Pseudomonadota bacterium
ACGAACCTGAAGACCGACGATCGCAACTGCGGAACCTGCGGCGTCCAGTGCAATCCCGACGATCCAGATCTCCCGGCGCTTCCCAGCGACATGTATTACGGGTGCGGGGCCCGCACGTGCGGCGTTCCGAAGTGCCGGAGCGCGAATACAGCGAACTGCAACGGCGACGTCAGCGACGGCTGCGAAGCGACGCTGAATACGGACGACCACTGCACCGGCTGCAATGACAAATGCGGCCCGGGCAAGTTCTGCGGTAGGCGGCTCGACGGGACCTTCGCTTGTCTCTGCGCCGACGGAGAGACGTACTGCGGAAGCAGCTGCGTTCGACTCGACGACGACCCTTCGAACTGCGGCGGCTGCAACAATCGCTGTCCCGGGTTGTTCGTGCCTCATTATTCAGCGTCGTGCTCATTCGGAGTTTGTGGCGGCCAGTGCCAGGATGGATTTGCCGATTGCGATCGCGATTTCGACAATGGCTGTGAAGTCGATACGCGCATCGACAACCGAAATTGTGGAGGATGTGGGCGGGCATGCCTCGCAGACCAGGTCTGCTTCCAGGGGACGTGTCTGACGGCTCCGTGTGACGCGGGCACCGCGGGAGGTCCGACCAAATGAGCCCTCTCCTGGTGAGTGTGGTGCTCCGAAGGCCGCTCCTCCTCGCGACGACCAGCGCTGTCACGCTTGCGGTGGTGCTGTCGGTCGGCGCGTGTGCTCGGACGGACGAGTCGGGTGAAGGGGAGCCGGAGCGTGGCGGCGTCGTCCCCGCGGTCGACGCAGGCGCCGAAGCCGACGTCGACGCGGGCGATGCGGAAGTGCCGCCGTGTGACTCCAGCAGCCTGTGCGCCGTGTCGATACCGCTCGAATACGGATATGTGACGTCGATTGTCGGCAGGTCCGCAACGGACGTATGGGCGAGCGGCACGGGTGGCGTCCTGATGCACTGGGACGGAGCCAAGTGGACCGCATCGAGTCTGGAAAAGCCCGATACGATATCGAGCCTGTTCCTGACTCAGGGCGAGACCTGGGGCGTCGCGGGGGATCTCGTCGTACGCGCCAGCCTCGAGCCAAAGAGCATCGACACAACGAGGCTCGAGAACGGGCAAACGCTGCGGAGCATCTCCGTGCTGCCGAACGGCAATGCCTATGTGGGGCTCGGCTCGACTGCGAAGGTCCTCGCCCGGCTCGACTTCGATACGAAGGCCCTGACGTATCTCGCGGCCCCGGTCCTGCCGTGGGCCGGCCCGGCCGAGCCGCTGTCCATGCGAGCCGGTTTTCTCGTCCCAGGCGAAGCGCTCTGGCTCGTCGGCGATCATGGGGCCGTCGCCCGCTACCCGGTCGCCACGCTCGACGACGCCGATGCGGGCACGCCCGGCGCGCTGCTTCCGACGACGTCTCGAGCGGCCCTGCTCGCCGCGTGGGGTTCTGGCAAGCAGCTCTGGGCGGCCGGAACGCAGGGGACGATCGTGCACTTCGATGGCGCCGCGTGGCACACGGAGGAGACGGGGACGCAGGTGACGCTGAACGCGATCTTCGGATTGTCACCAACAGACATCTGGGCGGCTGGCGACGACGGGACGGCGCTGCATTTCGATGGTGAGAAGTGGGCGCCGGTCGACGTCGGCTCGTACCGAGGCAGCTTCCGAGCCATCTGGGCAGCAACGTCCGACGACGTCTGGGTCGGCGGTGAAGAGGTCATGTTCCATCTCGGAGCGAATCGATGAGGCCGATGGTTTATGCGACGGCAGCGCTCTTCGCTGCGGCGGCCGCGTGTTCGGCGACGGGCAACATCGAGGTGCCTGCAGGCGATCCGGAGCTCGCACCGGACGGCGGCGACACCGTCGTCCCCGAGGCGGGGCCCGACGATGCGGACTCCGGTGAGGAGCCGCCGCTCGACGCTGGGCTCGACGCTGAACGAGCGCTCGTGTGCGGTGACGCGGGTTTCTGCGAGACGCGGCTGCCGAAGTCCGATGTCGGCCTTCCGCTCTCTCTACGAAGCGTGTGGGCGGTCGACGCAGCGCAAGTCTGGAGCGTGACGGCCGAAGGCTTCGTCCTGCGATACGACGGCGCGAGCTGGACGACCGATTATCGAGCGAACCACGAGCTCCATGCGGTCTGGGCCACGTCGACGGACGTCTGGGTGGGTGGTGAAGCGGGCCTCCTCCTCCACCGGAGCGCTGCCGGCAATTGGGCGCGCGTCGAGACGAACCACATCGCGCCCATCCGTTCCATCTACGGTACCGGTGCGAACGACGTCTGGTTCACGAGGGACGATGCTTCCATCGACCACTTCGACGGCGCGCAGCTCGGGAACCATGCGGTCGACGTTCCTGGTGTGCGCGTAGGGGTCCTCTTCGGAAGACCAGACGTCGGAGTCTACGCAGCGGGCTACGTTCCCGGGCCTCCGTCGGCGGGGCTCCGCGACGATCGCGCTCACGTGTTCACCGTGTCGACGGCGGGCATCACGACCTTCAACGCGTCTCTCCCGCTGCAATCAGGGCTTGTCCCGCTGTCGGGTGGCGTGAACGAGCAGGCCGACGCCGGGGCCACGGTGTTTCTTGCGGGGTATCAGACTTACGGAACGTCGAGCTATCTCAGGGCTTCTTCGTTCACGGAGAACGGCTCCGTGAAGGTGACGACCCTGACGCCGTCACCGACGCAGGCCGAGGTCGCACATCCAATCCCAGTGCTGGCGTTCACGGCGCAAGCTGCGTGGATCACGCGTGGGATGGGCCTCATTCACAGCTGGAACGGCACGTCGTACACGGCCATGTCGCTCAGGATGGGCTACGGCGTCTCGCCTGCGCCCGTATTCGGCGCGCACAGCGCGGGATCCGACGTTTGGCTCGTCGGTAACGGATTCGCGCTGAGAGGACAGACCCCATGATCGCGCGATATTCCCGTCTCGATAGAACGTCCCTCCCGATCCTCGCGCTCTTCGGAGGACTGTCGCTGCTGCTCGCGTGCTCGTCCTCGGACCCCGCCGCGGCGCCGAGCGTCGACGATGCCGGTGCGGACGCCGCAGAGCAGACATTCGATGGCGGCGCTCCGGCGGAAGCCGGAGACGGCGATGCCGATGCGGACCCCGGCGAGCTGCCTCCGTACGACTTCAAGGTGACCTGCGGCGTCGATCCATGCGTCACGCGTCTTTCCGCGCGCGGCGGAGCGCATGCGTGCGCGGTCCTCGCGGATCACACGGTTCGTTGCTGGGGCTCCAACGCTACCGGGCAGCTCGGCATCGGCGGCGATGTCGGCTCGCTCAGCGCCTACGAGGCGACTCCGCGGCTCGTCGCCGGAGTCACGAGCGCGGTCGACGTGGCCACCACCGGAGAAGGCACCACCGGCGTGAGCTGCGTCGTCACCACGACGGGTGAAGTCTCCTGCTTCGGATCCGATGCTTGGGGCCATGTTGGAGGAGCGCAGCGCTCGACACAGCCAGTCCGGACGCCCACCCCGATCGAGGGCATCCGAGCGAAGTCCGTCACGCTCGCGAGCACGTTCGCCGTGGCGATCGGGACCGACGATCGCCTCTGGTCCTGGGGCGCGAACGAAACACGCCAGCTCGCGCGAACGACGTCCGAGCCCGACGCGGCGGTTACGGCCTCTGCCGCGCACGCCGATCGGATCTCGGACTCCGTCCGCTCCAGCGCCGGTACCTCCAAGACCGGGTTCGCCGTCACCGAAGGCGGAGCGCTGCTGTCGTGGGGAGGTGGCACCAACGAGCAGCTCGGGCGCACGACCTCGATAGCGAGGGATCCCGTTCCCGCGGCGATCGGCTTGGCCGAAGTGTCGAGCATCGCGACCGGTGCGGCACATGCGTGCGCGGTGAGCCGTGGCCGAGCATTCTGCTGGGGAGCAAACGCGGACGGCCAGCTCGGCACGGGAAGGAAGGCTGACGAAACCCTTCCCGCCGCCGTCCTGCTGCCTTCCGACGTGCACGCGGTCGCAGTGTTCGCCGGCGCGAACGATTCATGTGCGATCGTCGCAAACGGCGACGTGTACTGCTGGGGAGCGAACGGTAGTGGGCAGATCGGAGCGGTGAGCGCGCTCGGTCAGGCGACGCCCACGAAGATCGCCGGGCTCGACGCGCCGGCCGTACAGATCGGCGTCATGGATGACACGATCTGCGCGCTCCTTCGTAACGGCGCGGTCGCATGCTGGGGGGACAACCTCGTGGGGCAGCTCGGACGCGGCGTTCGCGACATCGAAAAACATCC
This sequence comes from Pseudomonadota bacterium, assembly GCA_023402175.1. Classification (GTDB taxonomy): domain Bacteria; phylum Myxococcota_A; class Polyangia; order Polyangiales; family Polyangiaceae; genus Labilithrix. Next base: position 4,215 of record JAEXCN010000320.1, read on the forward strand.
GAAGCCCGAGGCCGTCGTCTTCAATCCTGCCGGGGCTCCGTAAAGGGCATTCGTTTCGAGGCGCGGTGACCATCCGTGCCGATCTCCGTCGTCTCGTTCGATCGAGGATCCTTCATGCGCGCTTCTCATCTGTTCTTCGTTGTCGTGCCTCTGGTCGCATGGGCAGGTTGCTCGACCGATCGAGGTTCGTTCAGGGACGACACTCCGATCTTCGCAGACCCGCCCGACGACGGAGGCACGGCTGCACAGCAGGACGCGTGTTCGGGATTCGTCTGCTCACGCGATCTGCACTCCGTGCTCGATTGCGAAGGCCACGTCGTGAAGGAATGTCCGGCGGACAAAGCCTGCGGAGCCGGTGATTGCGTCGCGCCATGTGACGCAGCGGCGGCGAACGAGGGCTCGCTCGGCTGCTCGTTCGCGATCCCACCGGAGAACGTCGTTGCGGACGGCGTCGGGAGCTGCGCCGCATTCTTCGTCGCGAACAACTGGAATTCGGCTGCGACCCTTCATCTCGAGTACGAAGGGCAAGAGGTCGCTCTCGACGACGCGGTCTGGGTGCCCGTGGTCGAGAATGGCGTGGTGAAGCATCAAAAGCTCGATGGACCGATCCCTCCGGGCGGCGGAGCGGTCGTGTTTCTGTCGAGCTCACCGAGCGCGGATCCGCGCTGGATCGCGTGTCCGGAGGGCGTGAAGCCCGTCTTCACCAAGGACCATGCGCTGCATGCGACGGGCATCGGCCGTGCGCTGTTCGCGAGCGCGGATGTACCGGTGTCGATGTATTCGATCTTCCCGTACGGCGGAGGGAAGAGCGCCGTGCCGAGCGCGACGCTGCTCCTGCCCACCTCGTCGTTCCGCACGAACTACCTCCTCGTGAGCTCCTGGGGAGGCAGCGGTGACGTCTTCGGCGTCGGGCAGCTCGCGGGAGGGACGGGCCGATCGTCGCAGCCGGGGAGGCCGACGGTGCAGATCGTCGCGGCGGAGGACGACACGGCGGTCAACCTCGTTCCCAAGGTCGACATCATCGGAGGTGGCGGCGTCGCGCGCGGCGCGCGGAACAAGGTCGTGACCTACACGTTGAAGCGCGGCGAGGTCCTGCAGCTCGTGCAGCAGAACGAGCTCGTCGGGTCGATCCTCGAGTCGACCAAGCCGGTCGGGGTCTTCGGGGGACACTCGTGCATGAACCTTCCGGGCGATCTCATCGCCTGCGACGTCGACAACGAACAGATCCCGCCGCTCTCCGCGTGGGGACACGAATATGCGGTCGTGCCGGCTCCGAATCGTGGGAGCTGGGCGAGTCAGGGCAGGGAGGTCGAGCGCGACCCGAGCGTGGTTCGCTTCGTTGGTGCCGTCGACGGCACGGAGCTCGTCTACGAGCCCGGGCCGCCCGCGGGTGCGCCGAGCACGCTCGGATCGGGGCAAGAGGCTCGGTTCTTCTCGTCGGAGCCGTTCGTCGTGCGAAGCCAGGACGCCGAGCATCCGTTCTACGTGGCGAACATGATGACGGGCCGCGGCACCTCGTCGACGACGTTCGGTGACCCGGAGACGACGATCGTGGCGCCGACGGATCAATGGCTCGACTCGTACGGATTCTTCTCGGACTACACCTATGCGCTCAGCGCCATGGTCGTGGTGCGTCGACGGCTCGACGGCGGATTCCGAGACGTGACGCTCGACTGCGCGGGGCCGCTCGCGGGGTGGAAGGCGATCGATGCGAACCACGAATGGACCTTCGTCGAGCTGACGCGCGGCCGTAAACCCGTGGTCTATCCGGCGGGCACTTGCACCGATGGCGCGCATCATGTCAGCAGTGACGCCCCGTTCTCGATGACGGTCTGGGGGATCGACTTCGCAGCGAGCTACGCGTATCCGGGTGGGACCGGGCTCCGATCCATCACGAATGTGCGCGTGACGACCCCGCATTGAGCCCTCGCGGGACCGCTCCAACGTTCGCGGCATCGCGGTCCATCGTGTGCGGATCAACGAGCACGCCAATCCAATGACGCGTTCCCCGCGCTGGACACACGGCTGGAACGCGAGGCGCTCGGTCGGCGGAACAGCGCGCGGTCAGCGCGGCGGCGCGCTGCGGACGGCCGAGCTCGTCACGCGTGATCCGCACACGCGCGCCGCGATGTTCTAGACTGGCGGGTCATGCGGGCACGGGTCCGAGCGGCTGCATGTGTGGCCTTGCTCGCGTTCTTCGGCGTGCCGCGTGCGGCCGGAGCAGCGCCGGTCCTGCGAATCGAGTGGCCCACCGTGCCCGGCTGTCCCGGCAGCTCCGTCGTGCTGGCCCGCGCCCGTGCCGCGATCGCGCAGTCGAAAGAGGTCGAGGACGTGCGCGCCGTCGCCGAGATCACGCCTCCAGCCGTCGAGGGCGGTCCTTGGGTCCTCCACATCCGGACGCGGACGGCGCGCGCGGCCGGGGAGAGGACGCTCGAGGTGCCGAGCTGTGACGCCGTCGCGCGGACGGCTGCGCTGCTCGTCGCGCTCGCCGCGCTGCGGGCGCGACAGCCGGCCGAGGAGCACGCGATGGAGGAGCTGATCCCCACGCCGGATCGCATCGACGAGTCGAGCGCGCCCGCCGCTCCGCTGCCGTTGCCGAAGCGCGCGCGCGAGTCATCGCCGCCCGCGAGCCCGAAAACGCCCGAGTCGCGGCTCGCCGCGGCCGGTGGGCTCGGCATCACGGTCGGCCTCTTGCCACGTGCCGCGCCGGTCGCGAGCGCGATGTTCGGCTACGAGCGCCCTGCGCTTCGCGCCCGTGTCGGCGTGCGAGTGCTCCTTCCGCAGGACGCGGTCGATCGCTCAGTCGGTGCGGAGCTCACCACGCTCGGTGCAAGCTTCGACGTCTGCGCTCGACTCCCGCTGCCGCTACCTTTCCGCGGCCGGCCGCACGGCTGTGCCGGCGCGATGGCCGACGACGTTCACGCGCGCGGCATCGGCGGTATCCAGGCGTTCGACGTTCGACGCACCGCCGTGATGGCCTTCGGCGGCGCCGGTGCGGAGTGGACGCTGGGGCGCGCCTTCCGACTCGGCGCCGACGTTCGAGTAGGCCACTCGCTCCTGCGCCCAGGTTTCGTGATCGACGCCGACGAGGGGCGTCGACTTCTCCACCGGCCCGCAGCCGTCCGATCAGAGGCTGCGCTCACGTTCGGAACGGTATTCTGACGCCTCAGGCCGCGGCGACGAGGAGGAAGGCCACGCTCGTCGCGAGCGAGAGGACCGGCAGCGCCCAGCACAGGACGTGGAACGCCTCTCGCTGTACGTACGGGCCGAAGAGCCGATTCATGAGGTTGTACCGGAAGCATACGACGACGATCGCGAGCGTGATCGCGAGCATCGCGTAGTTCAGGCCGAAGAGGCGCGTGACCGTGTTGTCGCCGTTCGCGATGACTCCGTAGGACGAGTAGACCGCGAAGCTCAGCGCAATGACGGAGAAGAGGCCGCCGATGCCCATGTTCGCGAGCTCGAACGAGTCGACCTCGAAGTCGGCGCCGTCGTCGCTCGCCTTGTTCATCCAGAGCGCGAGGAGCGGGATCAAGAGTGATGCGAACAGCGGGATGAAGATCGGCGCAAGGCTCGTGGTCCAGTCACGCTCGGCGCTGAGCGCGGCGATGACGCGCGAGTAGCGGTCGCCGTTCCATCCCGCGACGGACTCCGCGCGGAGACCCACGAGACCGAGCGACCATCCGGAGAGCTTCGCCGCGTCGCGCGCTGCCTTGCTGAAGGTGATGTCCTCGGTGTCGAACGCGAGGACGACCTCGTTCGTCGTCTCTTCGCGGACGATGAGCTCTACGGTGAGGTGCTGCCGGTCGAACGGGAACGTCTCCGGGTCCACCTGCACCGTGTGCTTGGCCGTCGTGCGCGTGAGCAGCTCGACGTTACCGCCGCGCGAGATTCGGAGCCGCCGGCCGACGTACCCGGACGCCTCGCCGCGATTCGTGACCTCGACGGTCGGCGTCCAGATCTTACCGATCTCCTCCTCCGCTTCCTTGCCGCGGAATTCCTTGTAGCCGCGCACGTTCTTTCCCACGAGCGGCGCGAGACGCGCGTCACGCCACCGGAGCCGCAAGTCGACCGTGGCCTCGTACTCGCCCTTGATGTCGTCGAACGACTTCACTTCGAGGTAGGAGACACCGACGTTCACCTTGAGCGGCAGCCCGCTGCCGATCGGGATCGTCGTGAGCGCACTATCGTCGGAGGACGGAGGGGAGGGGGGCGTCGCCGCTGCCCCCGCGCCGGTGTCGCCGGGCGCGCTGGCGGCGTGGATCGCGACGGTGTCCGACGGCGCTCCGGCGTCGTGTGCCGCCG
>JAEXCN010000366.1 GCA_023402175.1 Pseudomonadota bacterium
GCATCGACTTCACCTCGCCGTTGTTCGAGCTCGGAATGAGGCGATTGTCGATGACGGTGAGCACGTCCTTGTGCGCCTTCACCTGCGCGTCCATGTACGCGCGGTCGAAGGCCTTGCCGTCCTTGTCCCGAAGCTCCTTCAGCGTCTTGTCGGTATCGGTCTTGAGGTACTCGGAGACATCACTGTCGGCCGCGGAGAGCTTCGTCTTGCTCTCGAGCTTCTTGCCCTTCTGCATCGCCGTCTGGTGATGGCTCTTCATCATCCCGGCGAACTGCTTCACGTCGGCGGTCGTCGCCTTCTTGATCGCGAGCTCGGCCATCTGCACCTCGCCGTCGTTCGCGGCGGCGGCCACGCCCATCACCTCGGCGTCGGACAGCGGCTTCTCCGTTTTCGCGAGGACCTGGTTCTCGGCTGGCGTGGTCCCGGGACCGTAGAACGGCTTCTGCGGCTCGGGATCGTTGATGGGAGCCTGCGGTCCTGGAGTCTCGAGCGTTGCGCGCTGCGGCTCGGGGTTGTCGATCGACCGCTGCGGGGGGTTGTGGTTGTTCGCGATCGGATCGTTCGCCGGCTGGCTCACCGGATCGTTGAACGCGCGCTGGGGCTGCGGGTCGCCCGCAACGGGATTGCGGACCTGACGCTGGTTGTCCCCGCACGCGAGCGCGAGCGTCGCAACCGCGACCGCAATGACACCGTGCTTGACGAAGTTACGCATTGGAAAGGGCTCCTTGGTTCGGTTTGCAGCGCGGGGTCTGCAATCGAAGTGCCGCACGTTCGCGCTGCGTCCGCGCGACGCGACGAGCCATTCGCGCGGCTGTCGCCTGCCCCGTGCGACGTCGCGAGACATGCCTCTCTGCCTCGTCGAGGCCGGGTGGACCACCTCCCGGAGGGTTCGCGTCACGGCGGCGGCGCGATCGATCGACGCGCCGAGGCGCAGCGCCCCGATCAAGGGAACGTCAGAAGCCGATCATCCGCGTGGTGCCCGTAGACCGGAGGTCCGCGCCGCTCGCCCGGTCGGCCGGCGCGAACGGGCGTCAGAGCGACCGATCACGGCCGTCAGCGCCGTCTTCGAGACGCGCGTCGGCGAGGCGCGCGCTCCGGCGACCGAGCATCGCCAGCCCGAGCAGCCCGACGACCGCGACGGCCGAGCTCGCGAGGAGGAGGGTCCTCGTCGGCTTCGGTGCCTCGCGACCGAGCGCCATCGGGACGACCGCGACGCCGTAATACGCCATCCGCGCGAGCATCGACGGGAATATGCTGCCCGTCACCCCGCGCATCCACGAGAAGACGAGCGACGCGACGAGGAGCGAGATCATCGCGCGCGGCGACAGGCTTCCGAGCGTTTCGAATGCCGCCGTCGCGAAGACCACCGTCTCGGCGCGATGCGCGCGCCGCAGCGGAGTGAACAGCGCGCCCCGGAAGAAGAGCTCGTCGAGCGCGGGTTGGAGGAAGACCAGCGTCGCGACCAGCGTGATCCGCTTGCCGAGCGTGGCCACGGACAGGAGACGATCGAGCGTCTCCTTCTCCTCCGGAGGACGTGGGAAGCGCGCATCGAGCGCTTGATCGAGCCACTCGGACGGCAGCGAGAGCGCAGCCCCGACCGCGAGCGCGAGAAGCAGCGCGACGATCGACGGCGCTCGGAGCGCGAGGACGTGCCGGATCGACGTGTTCGGCTCGTGCAGCCGGAGAATGCCGAAGAAGACGACCGAGTACGCGAGCGCTTCACATGCCGTTCGCGATACGAGATCGAAGAACGCCCCCTCGCGGCTCGCCTCGGTCGCGCCGATGAAGAACAGATCGAGGAACAGCGCGGCGATCGTCCAGACGGCTGCGCCCGCAAACGAGAGCGGCCTGTCCTTCGGCTCCGAGGAGGGCGGGATGCTATCCACGCCTCACCGGGTGTCCTGCGGCTGCCCGAGGTGGGCCGGGACGCCGCGCTTGATGACCATGTCGCGCGCCATCTTCGGATCGGTCTCCGCATGATCGATCGTGAAGTGAAGACCGCGGCTCTCGCGCCGTGCGATGGCGCACTCGACGATGAGCTGCGCGACCGTCGCGATGTTTCGGAGCTCGAGGAGATCGCGCGTGACGAAGTACTTCCAGTAGTACTCGGCGATCTCTTCCTGCAGGAGCGCGATGCGCCGCGCGGCGCGCCGGAGGCGCTTGTCCGAGCGGACGATGCCGACGTAGTTCCACATCAGGCGGCGGAGCTCGTCCCAGTTCTGGGTGATGACGACCGCCTCGTCGCTCGGGACCGCCTCGCCTACGTCCCAGTCGGGCACGTGCGGCCACGGCTTCGAGCGATCGATCTCCGCGAGCGCGATCGCTGCGCGGTGCGCGAACACCATCCCTTCGAGCAGCGAGTTCGAAGCGAGGCGGTTGGCGCCGTGGAGCCCCGTGTGCGCGCACTCGCCGATGGCCCACAAGCCCGGGATCGTCGTGCGTCCCTCGAGATCCGTCGTGATGCCTCCGCAGAGATAGTGGGCCGCGGGGACGACCGGGATCGGCTCGCGCGTGATGTCGATCCCGTAGCGCATGCACTGCGCGTAGATGCCGGGGAAGTGCTCCTTGATGAAGGTCGGATCCTTGTGCGTGATGTCGAGGAGGACGTGCTCGGCGCCGCTCCGTTTCATCTCGAGGTCGATCGCGCGCGCGACGATGTCACGCGGCGCGAGCTCGGCCCGCGGATCGAGCTCCTTCATGAACGGCATGCCGTCGAGGCGCTTGAGGATCGCGCCCTCGCCGCGGAGCGCCTCGGAGATGAGGAAGTCCTTCGCCTTCGGGTGGAACAGGCACGTCGGGTGGAACTGGTAGAACTCCATGTTCGCGACTTCCGCGCCCGCGCGGAACGCCATCGCGATGCCGTCGCCCGTCGCGACGTCCGGGTTCGTCGTGTAGAGGTAGACCTTCCCGGCCCCGCCGGTCGCGAGGATCGTGGAGCGCGCGAGGATCGTCTCCACCCTCCCCTGCGCGATGTCGAGCACGTACGCGCCGGCGCAGACCTCGGGCCCGCCGTACTTCGCGAGCGTGATGAGATCGATCGCCATGTGCTCCTCGAGGATGCGGATCTTCGGGTTCGCACTGACTGCCTCGACGAGCGCGCGCTCGACTTCCTTGCCGGTCATGTCGCCGGCGTGAACGATCCGCCGCGCGCTGTGACCACCTTCGAGGTGCAGGTCGAGATCGTGCTCCTCCTTGCTGCCGAGGCTCGGGCTCGACTCGTCGGCGTGGACGCCGATCGAGGCGCGGTCGAACTGCGCGCCTGCCTTGCGCAGCATCGCGATGCGCGCAGGAGCGTCCTTGACCGTGAGCTCCACCGCGCGCAGGTGATTCAACCCCGCGCCCGCGATCATCGTGTCTCGTACGTGAGCTTCGAACGAATCGCTCGCGTCGAGCACGGCCGCGATGCCGCCCTGCGCGTACTTCGTGTTCGACTCCTCGCGAGAGCGCTTCGTCGCGACGATGACGTCGCCGTGCGCGGCCGCCTCGAGCGCGAACGAGAGACCGGCAACGCCACTGCCGATCACGAGGAAATCGCAGGTCAAAGGCATGCCCCCTTCTAGCACCGCCGCGGCGGCGGGTGTCGCCCGATCGCGCTCAGCAACCCGAGCCCGCGGCCCGTTCGAGCTCGCCCAGCGGATCGACCACCGCACGCACGATGTCCTTGGCCGCGGGCGATGTGAACCGGCCCGCCGCGCGATGCAGCGCGTATCGCAGCTCACCGAGCGCGAGCCCCATCAGCGGCGTGTAGACGAGGTCCTGCGCCGACGGACGGACGCCGTTCGCCTCGAACCCGTACTCCCAGACGGCCGAGGTCGCTGCCGCGAACGCGAGCGCGCCGCCCCAGCCGAAACGGCACTGGCGGGCGCGAAGGTAGAGCTCACTGCCGAAGACGCCGTGCCCGACGACGTTGATGAACAGCGGGTCGCCGTCCCAGCGCATGAACGGCTGGCTCGTGTCGAGCTTCGGCGGCGCCGTGAACGCTTCCGCGTACCGCGTCGAGAACGAGCTCGTCCGCGCGAACGGATCGGGCCAGAGCACGGTCTCGGTCGCGCGCATCACGGTCATGAGCGCGAGCCCGTGGACCCCCGACACGACGATGTCCGGCGCGGCCGACGGACGCTCGACGATGTGCACGTCGGCCGCAGCCCGATGAGGCAGAGGCGCATCTCTCGCGTCCGCATCATGCGCGACGCTGAGCACGGCAAGGGCCGCAGCCGGAGTCACCTTGGATCCGTAGCACCTCCCGGATCGTCGATCGGCCGCGAATCGATCGCTCCGCACGGCACGCTTCGCGTGGCGTTGGGTTGACACCTGCGGCCGCGGCCCCTTAAATGCGCTCGACTGAATCGCCATTCACTCTGAGGGCTCATGAAAATCCTCGTTCCGCTCAAGCGCGTTGCAGATCCCGACAACGCCAACAAGGTGAAGGTCAACGCCGGCAAGCTCGAGACGACCGGTCTCGAATGGAAGCCGAACCCGTTCGACGAGTATGCGGTCGAGACGGCGCTTCGCCTCACCGAGAACGGGGCGAACCCGAAGGCTCGCCTCGGCGAGGTCGTCGTCGTCACCTTCGGCTCGAAGGAGACCGAGACGACGTTGCGCGGCGCGCTCGCGACCGGCGCCGACCGTGCGATCCGCATCGACGCGACCGACGACCAGCTCGACGGCGACGTCGTCGCCCGCGCCCTGAAGGCCCTCGTCGAGAAGGAGAAGCCGGATCTCGTGCTCGCCGGCAAGCAGGCCGTCGACGGCGACTCGAACCAGGTCGGTCAGCTCCTCGCCGAGTACCTCGGTTGGCCGCAGGCCACGTTCGCCGGCTCGATCAAGAGCGAGGACGACAAGGCGCTCGTCGTCGGCCGCGAGGTCGACGGTGGAACGATCAACCTCCGCATCGGCCTGCCCGCGGTCGTCTCGGTCGACCTCCGCATCGTGGCGCCGACGAGCGTGTCGTCGAAGCACTCGCCCGCGCACAAGTATCCCGAGGGCGTTCGGTTCGCCGCGCTCATGGCGATCATGGCCGCGAAGAAGAAGCCGCTCACCGAGATGAAGCTCGCCGACCTCGTGAGCGATACCGCTCTCAAGATCACGTACACGGGCTTCGAGCTTCCGCCCGCGCGCAAGGCCGGCATCAAGGTGAAGACCGTCGCCGACCTCGTCGAGAAGCTGAAGAACGAAGCTAAGGCGCTCTGAGCCTTGTTCGAAGGGGCTGCGCCCCCTCGAGCTCCCCAGAGAGAACGCGAACAAGGAAAGATCAATGAACATCCTCGTCATCGCCGAAATGCTCGAAGGCAAAGTGCGTAAGTCGACGCACTCGGCCATCACGTTCGCTCGCAACGCGGGCGGCACCTTCTCGATCCTCGTCCTCGGTCAGGGCGCGAAGGCCGCAGCCGCCGAGGTCACCGGCTTCGGCGCGCAGAAGGTCCTCGTCTGCGACGACGCGAACCTCGCGAACCCCGTCGCGGAGGCTTTTGCTCCGACGATCGCCGCCGTCGCCAAGAACGGCTCGTTCGACGTCGTCGCCGTCACCGCCAGCTCCTTCGGCAAGGACGTCGCCCCGCGCGTCGCGGCCAAGCTCAGCGCCGGTTACGCGCCCGACATCAGCGGCGTGAAGGACGAAGGCGGCAAGCTCGTCTACAAGCGCCCCGTCTTCGCCGGCAACGCGTACGCGACGTGCACGGTCAACACGCCCGTCCAGGTCGTGAGCGTGCGCCAGTCGGAGTTCAGCGCCGCGGAGCCGTCCGGCGGCAGCTCGCCTGCCGAGGACGTCGCCTTCGCCGGCAAGGACGCCGCGGCCGAGCGCGTCCAGTTCCTCGGTCTCGACGCTGCGAAGAGCGAGCGGCCGGACCTCGGCGAGGCGCGCGTCATCGTCTCCGGCGGCCGTGCGCTCAAGGAGAAGTTCGCCGAGGTGCTCGATCCGCTCGCGAACCTGCTCGGTGCGGCCGTCGGCGCAAGCCGCGCGGCGTGCGACGCGGGCTACGCTCCGGCGGAGCTCCAGGTCGGTCAGACCGGCCGCGTCGTCGCTCCGCGCCTCTACTTCGCGATCGGCATCTCGGGCGCCATCCAGCACCTCGCCGGCATGAAGGGCTCGAAGACGATCGTCGCGATCAACAAGGATCCCGACGCGCCGATCTTCCAGGTGGCGGACTACGGCCTCGTCGCCGACCTCTTCAACGCCGTGCCGGAGCTCGTCACCGAGCTGAAGAAGGCAACGGGCTGACCGCCCCGCCGAGCTGCCGAGCGTGAACGTCATCGGTCACGCTCCCGAATCGCCCGGGCCACCCACCGCTTCCACGGCGGGTGATCGCTCGGGCGATTCGTTTGCGGGCATGCGATCTCACGGCGGCAGCGCTCGGCGAGTGCCGCGATTGGTGCCAAGCTTCGGGTGCATGGCACGGCTCGCCGATCGACTGCCCGAGAACGTGGACGGAGAGTTCTTCGTCGACTCCTCGTGCATCGACTGCGCGGTCTGCCGCGGGATCGCGCCCCGCTCTTTCCAGCGATCGGACCGCGCTGGAGCTTCGATCGTCGCGCGGCAGCCGGCCGGAGACGCCGAGACGCTCCGCGCGAAGATGGCGCTCGTGTCCTGCCCGACGAGCTCGATCGGGTCACGCTCGAAGCTGCCGGTCGTCGACGCCATCGACGCCTTTCCCGAGCCGCTCGGCGAAGGCATCCACTTCTGCGGGTTCGCCTCCGAGAGCTCGTACGGAGCGCAGAGCTACCTCGTCCGACGGCCGAATGGGAACGTGCTCGTCGACTCGCCACGCGCCTTGCCGCGCTTGCTCGATCGGATCGAGGCGCTCGGCGGCGTGCGCTGGATGTTCCTCACGCATCGCGACGACGTCGCCGACCACGCGAAGATCGCGAAGCGGTTCGGCTGCACGCGAATCGTCCACGCGCGTGACGTGACGAGCGATACACGCGACGTCGAGATGAAGATCGAGGGCGACGCGCCGACGCGCCTCGACGACGACCTGCTGGTCATCCCGGTGCCGGGCCACACGCGCGGGAGCGCGGCGCTGCTCTACCGCGACTTCGCGCTGTTCAGCGGCGACCACCTGTTCGCGAGCGAGACGGGTGAGTCGCTGCACGCGTACCGGTCGGTCTGCTGGTGGTCATGGGAGGCGCAGAAGAAGTCGCTCGTGAAGCTGCTCGACTTCGAGTTCGAATGGCTGCTCCCGGGTCACGACGGACGAATGCGTGCGCCGTCGAAACAGGCGATGCGCGAGCACCTGCGCGCGGCCGTCGAGCGTGCCGAGCGCGCCTAGGAGAACGAGGCAGAGAGCTCACAGGAAGTGCGGAAGGACGGAAGGATCATTGTTGATCCCTCTCTCTTCCGTTCTTCCGGCCTTCCTGTGATCCGTTCTCTCGGGCGCCGCCCGACGCGAGAGCTCACTTGCGGCGGAAGACGAACATGCCGGCGACGTTCCGATCGAACACGTAGTGCTCGTCGATGGCGGGCTTCAGCACGTCGTAGAAGGGGCTGAGCTCCACCTTCTCGTCGTTGCTCGTGCCGGGCGGCTGGCGTGGATCGATCGCGAGCGCGAGCCAGCGCACTTCCGGCCGTGCGAGGTCCTCGCGCCAGGCGTCGGCCGGGAATTTACCGGTGCGCGCGAGGAAAGCGGTTTGCCAGGCCGGCACCGAGATGCGGCCGTTCAGCGCGAGCTCGAGCTCGAGATCGCTCGACACGACGAACTCGCCCGGCCTCCGGACGCAGTGCGCGTCGACCGCGGCCGCCGTCTCGTCGTGGCCGCGATAACGCGCCGGCTCGGAGACGTACCGTGGCCAGCTCGTGACCGCGACGAGGACACCGAAGAGGACGCCTGCCCACGAAAGCGCCCGCGTGATCCATGCGGGCTCGCGGCCCTCGATGGGGCCCGGCATCCGCGAGATCGCGATGAGCGCGAGGCCCGTCGGCTCGAGCCAGTAGTGCGAGCCGCTGCCGTGCTTGGCCATCATGAACGTCGTCCAGGCGATGCTTCCGAGCAGCGGCCCGAGCGCGAGCCAGGTCACCCGACGCCGCCACGCGAGCCAGGCCACGAGCACGTGCGGCACCCCGAGGACCATCACGCGGCTCCCGAGCTCCTGCACCCAGCGCGTCAGCGTGAGCGGCTGCCCCGTCGAGCGCGAGATGTTCGCGAGCCAATTGCCGTCGCTCGCGAGGTGGCAGCACAGCATGAGGACGAGGCCTGCGAACGCGGCCACGATCGTGGTTCGGATCCAGCCAGGCCTCCGCAACGCGAGATGGACGAGCGCAGCGCCCGCAACGCCTCCGAGGCAGCTCGGCTTGATGAACGGCGCGGTGATCAACAGCGCTGCCGCGATCGGATCGATCCGCTCGCGACGCACCGCACGAACGACGCCGAGGATGACGAGCGCCGTCGCGAGCGTGTCCGGGCTCATCGATGCTGCATGCCGCGAGACGAAGTAGACGCCGCCGCCGAGCATCGCGGCGATCGCCGTCACCCCCCGCTTGTCCTTCGGCGCGAGCGCAACGGGTACGACGTGGACGACGAGCCATGCGCTGACCGCGACGAGACGACCGACGATTCGTATCGTCGCGAGCGAAGGCTCACCGACGAGCGCAGAGAGCTTGCCGATGATCCACGGGAACATCGGCGTGTAGAGGACGTACCAGCGAGACGGCGGCGCGCCGTCTTCCCACGCGCCTTGCCACGGGTCGACGTAGAGCGGGAGCCTCCGCGCGACGCGGAGCGCCTCGAAGCCGATCTCGGCAGCGACCGGGTTCTGCGGGCTCCGCACGAACGCGTGCGCGACGAAGGCGATCGTCGCCAGCGCCGAAAGGCCAGCGAGGATCGCGACGAGGACCTCCGGGAGCGAGCGGCGCGACACCAACGTCGCGTCGTATTCACGGGGCCGATCCCCGTCAAGCAAACACGCGCCACGCCGAAGCATGTGCGCGCCGGAGCGCGCGCGTGGGCTCCCGCCCGGCCACGGTCGTTCGATGACGGATATCGCCAGCTCTCGAGTGAAACGCTGGCTCCGCGGCTCACCCCGCCTTGCGCAGCGGCACTCCTTGCTGCGGTTGCCGCCCGAGCACGGCCCCGGCGGCGTCGACCGGCATGGGACAGCCGAGGAAGAAGCCCTGGACGGTATCGCACGCCGGTCGCTGGTCCCGATATCGTTCCAAGTTCCGAAGCCGTTCGAGCTGCTCGGGACGCTCGATGCCTTCCGCGACGACCGTGAGGCCGAGCGAGTGCGCCATGCTCAGGATGGCGGCGACGATCGTCGCGTCGCGCTCGTCGGTCGCGATGTCCCTCACGAACGTGCGATCGATCTTCAGGCCGTGAATCGGCATCGTCTTCAGACGCATCATCGAGGAGTAGCCCGATCCGAAGTCGTCGATGACGATGCGCACGCCCAGGCTCGCGAGGTCTGCCAGGATGTCACCGGGGTTGCGCTCGTCGTCCATCGCAGTGCTCTCCGTGATCTCGAGCTCGAGGCAAGACGGCGGGAGATGCGTCTCGTCGAGCGCCGCCGCGACGACGTGGACGAAGTCCGGGGAGCGCAGCTGGACCGCGGAGACGTTGACCGCCATCGTGAGATCGCCGAACTGCCTGCGCCACTGCGCGAGCTGCCGGCACGCCGTCTGGAGGACCCACGTTCCGATCGGGACGATGAGGCCCGACTTCTCCGCAATCGGGATGAACTTCGCCGGTGACACGAGGCCGAGCTCCGGATGGTGCCACCGCAGCAAGGCCTCCACTCCGGACACGCGCCCGGTCGCCAGGTCGACGAGCGGCTGATACCAGAGCGCCAGCTCGTCGTTGCCCATGGCGCGCTCGAGATGTTGGCGCAGCTCGATCTGCTCGAGCGAGCGCTCCACCATGCCCTCGGCGTAGTACGCGAACTCGGCCCCGCCGGACTTCTTCGCCTTGTACATCGCCAGGTCGGCGCACTTCAGCAGCCGGTCGGCGTCGACGGAGTCGAACGGATACATCGCGATCCCGACGCTCGGAGGCGTTCTGAGCGAGTGCCCTCCGATGGCGCACGGCTGCGAGCAGGTCTCGACGAGTCGGCGGACGATGGCGCTCACCTGCTCATGCGAGGTCACGCCCTCGAAGACGATCACGAACTCGTCGCCCCCCATTCGAGCGACGGTGTCTTGCGGGCGCACGCAAGATCGGAGGCGCCGTCCGATTTCCTGCAGGAGCGCATCACCCACGGGATGCCCATAGTTGTCGTTGACCTCCTTGAACTGATCGAGATCCAAGAGGCAGAGGCCGACCATCGTGGAGCTCTCCTCCGCGCGACGAATGGCGCTCGTGAGGCGCTCCTTCATGAGGATGCGATTGGGCAGACCGGTCAGCGCATCGTGCGTCGCGAGCTGCCGGAGATCCGCCTCGGCCTGCCGCCGCCGCTCGATCTCCGCGCGCAGCGTCGAGTTCGTGACCTCGAGGTCCCTCGTCCGCTCGGCGACGCGCACTTCCAGCGTTGCGAGCTGATTTCGAACGTCCCGCGAGAGCTGCCACTTCTGCGCGAGCGCGTGGGCGATCTGCAGCACCTCGATCGTATCGAAGGGCTTCTTGAGCACGAGGAACCCGTCCGAGTGGCCGAGCGCACGCGTCATGTCGCTCCATGTGTGGTCCGAGAATGCCGTGCAGATGACGCCCTGGAGATCGGGATCCAGCTTCCAGAGCCGCGTCAGGGTCTCGACGCCGTCGATCCCGGGCGGCATGCGCACGTCGATGAACGCAAGCGCGTACGGCTCGCCGCGCGCGACGGCAGCTTCGACGAGGGCGATGGCCTGCTCGCCGCCATACGCCGAGTCCACGACGAAATGGGCGCGCTGGTCGTCATTGCCCTTGGAGCTCTCGTCGAACAGCAGCTCCTCGAGCGCAGCAACGTCCTCGGCGGCAGCCGTGGTGGCCGCATCGGGCCGGCAGAGGATCTTCCGGAAGTCGGAATGGATCGCTGGATTGTCGTCGACGAGGAGGACCCGATATTCATTCGAAGCGGAGGGTCTGGCGGATAGAGGCATCTTTCGAACCTGTTCGTGATGACTACGCGGAAACGACGTCGATGGAGCTGGAGCCGGAAGGCGCGATGGCCGAGAACGCGACGCCGGAGGGCGGGTGGAGGGGCAGCTCGAGCGAGAACGCAGCTCCCTGCCCGGCCCCGGCGCTCTCGAACGAGAGGCGTCCGCTCATGCCTGCGGCGGCGATCGCGCAGTTGTGCAGCCCAATGCCGTGGCCGTGAGGCTTCGTCGTGAAGCCCTGCGTGAACACCCTCGAGTGGTGCTCCGGCGCGATTCCGACGCCGTTGTCTCGAACGGTGACACGAACCCGATCGCCCTCGAGCAGCTCGCTCGTGACGACGATGCGCTTGGTGATCGGGCCGGCCTGATCCGGGCGCTCGTGCTCGACGAGAGCCTGTTTCGCGTTCGTCAGGAGATTGACCAGGATCTGAAGCAGCTTGTGACGATCGACGAGCAGGTCGGTCGATGCGACATCGCAGTCGAGCGTGATCCCATGATTCGCGAGCGTGGCAGAGGACATTCGCAAGGCGTCCTCGAGTACCTCTGCGAGCACGCAATGCTCGACGAGACTGCCGGGACGTGCGTAGCGCTGCTGGGCTCCGACGATGCGCTTGACGTGCTCGATGCTAGCGGAGGCGTTGGCGAGCTCGCGGCCGAGGGTTTGTCGCTCGCGTTCGAGCTCGGTCGAGAGCGAACGGAGGTAGTCCGGGATCTTCCTGCCCCGTGCGTCGCTCGTCAGGAACGAGCCGAGGTCGCCGGCGTGCTGGTCGATCAGCTTGCTGAGCTTGCCGACCCCGGCGACGCGCGAGCCCTCGACGGAGTCGCGCGCGAGCGACATCGACACGTTCACGCTGTTCAGAACGTTGCCGATGTTGTGCATCACGCCATTGGCGATGTCGGCCATCCCCGCCTCACGCGCGAGCTTCTGGCGCAACGCGAGGAGCTCTCTCATGCTCCTCAGCATCGTGTTGTAGGTCTGGCAGAATTCGCGCATCTCACGATCGCGCGGCTCGGGTACCTCGCGAGAGAGGTCGCCGTCGGCGACGAGCTTGGCAGATTCGGTGAGCGCGACCAGCGGATCGGAGAAGCGGCTCACGAGGTGCCGCACGAGCGCGCCCATCATGACGAGCAGGACGAACGACAAGCACGCCGTCACGGTCGCGCTGTATTTCGCGGCGAGGATCATCCAAGCGACGGGGACGGCCACCACGAGAACCAAGTTCTCCTCACTCGCGAGACGCTGCGCGCCGTAGTACCAGTCCCCGCCACGCTCGATCGGGAAGAGGTCCTTGTCCGACGGCCCGTAGCCTCGGTAGGTCTCCGGAGCCTCCCCATCGGAGCGAAAGACGAGGTCTCCCGTTCTGGAGGTCTCCTCGAGCGCAGAGGGCGCCACGTGGAGCGGGATCGGTGCGCCGCGGACGTCAAGGAGGCTGCTGCCCCGCCTGACGCCATCGACGTAGAAGAGGATCTCGGCGTTCGCGACCGCGGAGAAGCGCTTCGCGTACGCGTCGTCGATCATCCATCCGAGCACCAGGCCGCGCCATCGATCGCCCGCGAGGGGACGGAACGTCGCGAGCACGGCTGCGCCGTCGCACGCGATCATCGGGCCGCTCGACCAGCGTCCGTCCCGGAGACGTCGCTCGATCCCCGACTTGCACGCCTCCTCGCTGGTCCTTGCGACCTTCCCATTGGCGTCGACGAGCGCCCAGAAACCGTGGACGCCTCTCGCTGCGGCGAGCTGCCCGGCAATCGCGCGCTCGAGCTCGGCTCCAGTCTCGTCACGGACAGCCGGGCTCGACGCGATGCGCTCGGCGAAGGCGGTGAGCTCGCTGACCGAAGCCCTGAGCTCCGCATCCACACCGACCGTCGTCGCTGCGCCGATCCAGCTCTTCGCGCCGTACCGGGCGCCCCCCCGCTGTACCGCGTACGACACCACGAGCTGAAGGCTCATCCCGACACCGAGCAGGAACACGGTGTACGTGAACCACCTGCGCTTGACCGTCACTTTGACCCTGTATTTCGCCCTTCGAGGCGGCTCGGAAGCACCAAATCCATGTCAACGGCCCGGTGCGCGGATTCTTCAGCGCGAGCCGGGGCATCATCGAGTCCGCCCGAGCGCGGGCAGCGTGGCAGCGCGAGCGCGGGGTGAACGCTTGACCGACCACTCGCGCTGCGCGGCGCGCTCGACCAGGAAGAAGTCGCGCGCGAACGCGTGCGCCGGCCGACACTTGTAAGCATCAAGTAAGCGGCGATCCCCGTCGGATCGGTGTCGCCTGTGGTGAGATGACGGCTCGCGTCACCCTCGCGTGAGAGGTCGCGGTCGCGAGAGGTGGGTTACGGCAGGAATTCTCCCGCCTCGCGTCGTCTCTCATCTTCGAACCACCGCTTGCGATTTCGGGGGTGTCACGTTCTCATCGGAGACTTGCGAGCAGTGTTGGAGAAGCGATGAGCAGCAGCGCGGCGACGAATCTGGATCCGGTGCTCGTCAGGCAACTCAAGAAGGCGGGGCTGCTCGAACCATCGAGCGTTCCGTCCGCTGAGGTCTGGGCGAAGTTCCTGGCGGCGGTGAACGATCACTATCGTCACCTCAACGACGATCGCGCGCTCCTGACGCGATCGATGGAGCTGTCGACGAGCGAGATGGACGAGCTGCGTCGACGCGTCGAAGGGCAGCGCGACCAACTCAGCTCGATCGTCGACGCGATCGCCGAGGCGCTCGGATTGTTCGGCGGCATCGTGCAGAAGGACCAGGACGCAAACAGCGTCGCGACCGGCCTCGAGTACGCAAAACACGAGTTCCGCACGCGCCTCGCGGAGCTGTTCGCGGACGAGGGGTCCGACAGTCAGCAGATCTCCGGCATCCGCACGAACCTCGTTCGCCTCGCCGACCAGCTCATTCGCCTCCTCGCCGAGACCGCGGAGCGCGCGTCGGTGAAGAAGGAGCTCGAGGTCGCGCGCGCCGTGCAGAACCTGCTCGTCCCGACCGAGGACGTGATGGAGCGTGCGTACCTGCGCATCGCGGGGCACTTCCAACCGGCGAGCGAGTGCGGCGGCGACTGGTGGGGCGTCTACGATCTGCCCGACAGTCGCGTGCTGACGATCATCGGCGACGCCACCGGGCACGGGATCTCGTCCGCGATCATCACCGGCGCCGCGAAGGCCGCGTGCGACCTCGCGTGCAACGTCACGCAGGGACGCCTCTCGCCGAGCGACCTACTGAAGATGATGAACTCGGCGATCCACGAGACGGCGCGCCGACAGATCATGATGACCTGCGTCGCGGGGATCTTCGACCCGCAGGCGAAGACGCTCACCGTCGCGAACGCCGGCCACCACTTCCCCTATCACGTCCGTGACGGGCAGCTTCGCCCGATCATGGTGCACGGGCAGCCCCTCGGGGCTTCTTCCGGGTCGACCTACGACTCGACCACCGTCTCCTTCACTTCGAACGATCTCTTCGTCTGGTACACCGACGGCATCGTCGAGTGCGAGAACGATCGCGCCGAGCAATTCTCCGAGAAGAAGCTCCGCGCCGTTTGCCAGCGAACTGCCTCGGGGGGTGCGCGCGCAGTCCGCGACGCCGTCGTCGAGGCAGTGGGTTCGTTCCAGAGGCCCGGATCCCAGAGCGACGACATGACTCTCGTCGTCGCCTCCGTCAAATAACAGGAGCTCGCCATGCAGGTTCATGCGTTCGCCTACGACCTCGACACGAAGGCGTGGTCCATCCCTTCGCTCCCCAGCGCAGACTCGCCGCGAACCCTCGTGCTCGCGTTCGGTGCACCCGAGGTGATGCAGGACAGCGAAGCGCTCGTGCAGCTCGCGAAGTCCTATCCGCGGTCCATCGTGATGGGCTGCTCGAGCGCCGGCGAGATCCACGGAACGACCGTACGCGACAAGTCGATCTCCGTGACGGTCGCGAAGTTCGAAAAGACGGATCTCGTGATGACGTCGATGGACGTCGCCGGGCCGGGAGACTCGTTCGCAGCCGGGCAGACGATCGCGAAGAAGCTCGCGGCGCGCCCGGGGCTTCGCGGCGTCCTCATCCTCTCCGAAGGGCTCAACGTCAACGGGTCGGAGCTGGTCCGAGGCGTCAACTCCGCGCTCGACGAGTCGATCGTCGTCGCGGGCGGCCTCTCCGGCGACGGTGCGCGCTTCAAGCAGACCTGGGTCGCCATCGGCGCGAAGGTGAAGAGCAACGTCATCGCCGCCGTCGGCTTCTACGGCGACTTCGTCCAGATCGGCCACGGCTCGAAGGGTGGCTGGGACAAGTTCGGCCCCGAGCGCGTCGTCACGCGGAGCGAAGGCAACGTCCTCTACGAGCTCGATGGCAAGCCCGCCCTCGCGCTCTACAAGGAGTACCTCGGCGACAAGGCGAAGGACCTGCCCGCCTCGGGCCTGCTCTTCCCTCTCTCCCTCCGTTCGTCGTCGAAGGACGACAAGTTCCTCGTCCGCACGCTCCTCGCCGTCGATCACGAGAAGAACTCGCTCACGTTCGCCGGAGACATCCCGAAGGGCTATCTCGCGCAGTTGATGAAGGCCGACTTCGATCGCCTCATCGGCGGCGCGTCGCTCGCGAGCTCGATGGCGAAGGACAACGGAACGCCGATCGGCAAAGACTCGCTCGTCGTCGCGATCTCCTGCGTCGGTCGACGTCTCGTCCTCGGCGACCGCATCGAGGAGGAGGTCGAAGCCGTCCTCGACGCGCTCCCGCGCGAGCAGAAGAGCCACATCACGGGCTTCTACTCCTACGGCGAGATCAGCCCGTACGCGACGGGCCACTGCGACC
>JAEXCN010000374.1 GCA_023402175.1 Pseudomonadota bacterium
CACGAGCTTCACTTCTTCTCGACCTGCTCGGCCCAGCTCGTCCCTCCACGCTTGCCATCGAGGAACGGGAGGATCGTCGGCGCCAGCGCGGGCGACATGAACAGGTCGTAGTGCGTGACGTCGGGCAGGATCGCGAGGCGGTTCTGGGACTGGTGCTCGCGATTCCAGCCGGCATCCTTCTGACCGCCGCCGAGCAGCTTGTAGAACTCGATCTCGTGCTCCGGGCGGAACATGTCGCTGTCGCCGTAGACGAGCATCACCGGCATCTTCAGCTTCTTGACGTCGTCCTTCCAGTTGTAGGGCGTCTTCATCAGCTCGCCCATGCGGTCGAGCAGCTTCGGGAAGTCCGCGGGGTTCGGAGCGATCGCGACGTACGACTTGTACATCGGCGTGTCCTTCATCATGTCGGCCATCGCTGCGCTGACTTGCGCCTGCTGCGGCCGCATCTCGGGATAGAACCCGTCGTCGGCGAAGCACGCCGACGCGAGGGCGAGGTGGCGGACCTTCTCCGGATGCTGGACCGCAAGCCGGAACGCGACGCCGGCGCCGAGCGAGTAGCCGAAGACGTCGACCTTCTTGTACCCGATCTCATCGAGCACCGTCGCGAGGTCGTCGCCCATGTCGGGGATGTTGATCTTGCGATCGCCGAGCGTCGTGCGGCCGTGGCCGTGCAGGTCGACGCCGATCACCTGGCGGGTCTTCGCGAGCTGCTCGAGCACCGGGCCGAACATGTCGATCGAGCCGAGGCCGCCGTGCAGGAGGAGCAGCGGCTCTCCCTGGCCGTGGATCTCGTAGTAGTAGGTGACTCCACGGACCGGGACACGGCCGCTGCGGACGGGCGCGGGTTTGACGGGGGCTGCGTTCGTCATGGTCGATTCCTTGGGTTGGTTCACGGGGGTCTGTTGGGCCCCACCGCACGCGCTCGTCGCGACGAGGGTCAGGAGCCCGCAAACGGCGGTGAGGACGGTGGTTCGGGTGCGTGCCATACCCGTCCGACAATCGAGCCCGGCGGGGATCGACACGGGACCGAACTTTTTTCTGCGATCAGTTTCCGGCGGTCTTTGCCGCGCACACGACGCGGGGGTCGTCCGTCATGACGCCGTCCGCGCCCATCGCGAAGAGGCGCTTGGCTTCGGCCGCGTCGTCGATCGTCCAGAAGTCGACGCGAAGCCCGAGCATGTGGAAGCGATCGATCGCGCCTTGGCTCGCGAACCTCACGCCGTACGCGCGGCGCGGGACCTGCGCCGCACGTCCGCCCACGCGCAACCAGCGCAGGTAAGGTCGAGGCACGAACATGATGCGGGCGACCTCGTTCGGAGAGAGGCCGGTCTCGATCCCGAGATCGAGCGCGCGCGCGCGCACGAGATTCTTCGTCGAGAAGCTCGCGATGCGCACGCGATCTTCGGCATGCGCGTGCTGGATGCAGCGGAGCAGCGCCGGGATCATGTCCGGTACGACCTGCTTCGCGTCGACGTTGAAGACGACGCCGGGAAAATGCGCGAGCGTCTCGTCGAGCGTCGGCATTCGGAAGCGCTCTCCTGGACGGAACAAGCCTGGACGCCGTGGAGTGAAGCGCGCGCCCACGTTCCAGGCGCGCACCTCTTCGAGCGTGCTTGCCGCGATCGCTTTTCGGACGCCCGCCATGCGCTCGCCGGTCGGATCATGCGAGAGGACGATGCGCCCGTCGCGTGTCATGTGCGCATCGGTCTCGAGCGCGTCCGCACCGAGCTCGAGCGCGAGCTGAAACGACTCGAGCGTGTTCTCGGGGAGCTCGAAGCTCGCGCCGCGATGGGCGTAGACGATGGGGCTCGCGCGGAGCATGGCGCAGAGGGTAACCCGGCCACGTCGGCGGCGCGCGCCCGAACGTCGGGCGCGGCGTCCTCAGGCGACCGCCGCGCGTGACTCGAGCGCGAGTAGGGCACGCTTGTTCTCGATGCCGCCCGCATAACCGGTGAGCGTTCCGTCCTGCCCGATCACGCGATGACACGGGACGATGATAGAGAGCGGGTTCCGGCCGTTCGCGGCGCCGACGGCGCGGACGGCGCGCGGCTTGCCGATCGTGTTCGCGATCGCCGCGTACGTCGTCGTCTGGCCGTAAGGGATCGCGGCGAGCGCACGCCACACCTCGCGCTGGAAGTCCGTCCCGCGGGGCGCGAGCTCGAGATCGAACGATCGCCGCTCTCCCGCGAAGTAGGCCTCGAGCTGCTCGACGACACGGGCGAACGGCGCTCCATCCTCGACGGCGCCTTCGGGGAGGGCCCCGTTCGCATGTGGAGCGCGGTCGAAGTACACGCCGCGTAGCGCGAGCGCGCCGTCGACGACGTCACCGACGAGCAAGAGCCTCCCGACGGGGGAGGTCTTGCGAGCAAACCGAGTCTGCGCGTTCATGGGCTCTTCTTTCCTTTCGCAGCCGCGCGATCGCGCGGAGATGCCGCGCCTGTCTCTTCCGACAGGCCCATCCAGAGATGCGCCGCGGCGTACGCGCGCCATGGGCGCCAGCGTTCCGAACGCGCTTCGCAGTCTGCCGTCGACACGCCGCCGAGCGCCTTGCGGAGCCCGAGGTCGCCGGCGGGGAATGCATCCGGCCAGCCGAGCGCGCGCATCGCGATGTACTCCGCCGTCCACGGGCCGATCCCGGGCAGCGCGAGAAGCCGCTCTTTCGTCTCCGCAGGATCCGCCGTGCGATCGAGCACGACCTGACCGTCCGCCACCGCACGCGCGAGGCCACGGAGCGTTCGCGCCCGCACACGCGTCAAGCCGATCGACGCGATGACCTCCTCGTCTGCGTCCGCGAGCCGGGCCGCATCGGGCCACGCGAAGGCAGGCGCCTCCGGGCGCGGATCGTTCACCGGCACGCCGACGCGGGCGATGAGACGCCCGGCGATCGTCAGCGCTGCGCGAACGCTGACCTGCTGTCCGAGAATGGCGCGCACGGCCCACTCGAAGGGATCGAACGCGCCCATCACGCGCAGCGCCGGTCGTGCCTCGACGCGCTTCTTCAGCAGCGGGTCACGTGAGAGGTGCGCGCCGATCAGCGCCGGATCCGAGTCCGTGTCGAACAGCCGACGGACGCGCGCGGCGATCGCCATGAGCGAGGGCGCGAGCGGTGCCGAGACCTCGACGACGATCGCATCCCTCCCCTTCGCGGGCGTGATCGCGATCACCCCTGCCTTCCCGTTCATCGCGGCCGCTCGCATGTACGTCTCGCCGGAGATCGACTCGGCCCCGACGACCTCGCGCGCACGAAGGAACGAGAACGCGAGCGCGGGATCGAACGGCGGCCGCACGTCGAGCACGACACGGAGCGCGCTCGTCGCCTCGGCTCGCGTCGGGCCTGGCCGGCGGACCTCCGAAGGCGTCATGCGCTGGTGCGCGCGATAAGCGTCGTTGAAGCGACGGACGCTCGAGAAGCCGCTCGCGAACGCGATCTCGGTGATCGGAAGCGATGTCCCGAGCAGGAGCTCGCGCGCGAGCGCGACGCGGCGTGACAGCGCGAGCTCGACCGGGCCGACGCCGAGCTCGTCCTGCATGACACGGCGAAGATGCCGCGCGCCGACACCGAGCGACGCGGCGAGGTCGTCGACGCTTCCTTCGTTGAGCGCGCCTTCGTCGATCTTCCGGGCCGCGAGCGCGACGAGCCTCGAGACGGCATCGACGCTCGCGTGCCCGGGCGCGCGCTCGGGACGACAGCGGAAGCACGCGCGAAACCCGGCGCGCTCGGCGAGCGCAGCGCGTGGAAAGAACACGCAACGCTCGCGCCGCGGCGTTCGAGCGCGGCAGACGGGACGGCAATACACGCCGGTCGTTTTCACGCCGACGAAGAACGCGCCGTCGAAGCGCGCATCGTGCGCGACGAGCGCGCGGTAACAAGCGTCGGGATCGAGCGTCACGACATCTTCTTAGCCTCGCTCGAGCGGATCGTCTGGCCGTTTTCGGACATGGCAGCAACAGCCGCTCACGCTCAGGATTCTGGCAGCGCTTGGCGGGGATCACGGATCACGTCGCGACGACGTAGGGGCTACGCGTGCACGACCGCGCGCAGCGCGGAGGCTAGGCGGCCTTTTCGGACGACCTCGACGCGCTCGAGGCCGAGCCACGTGGCGAGGCGGCGGAGCTCGGAGGCGAGGCTCGTGACGACCTCGTCCGGCGCGACATGTTCTTCCACGTGCGCGGCGCGGACCGACAGCACGCTGCGCGCGCGGTCCGACTTCAGATCGACGCGCGCGACGAGGCGGTCGTCGAGGAGGAACGGCAACACGTAGTAGCCGTGCGTTCGCTTGTGCGCCGGCGTGTAGATCTCGATCCGGTAGTGGAACCCGAACACGCGCTCCGTGCGCGGGCGGTACCAGACGAGCGGATCGAACGGCGTGAGCAGCGCCGTCGCACGCAGGCGACGAGGCGGCGCGGTGATGCCGGCCGCGAGGAACGCGGGGCGGCTCCAGCCGTCGACGCGCGCGGAGACGAGCGCACCCTCTTCCACGAGCTCCGCGATGCGCGGGCGCGACTCCTTTCGCGAGAGGCGGAAGTAGTCGCAAAGGTCCTCTTCCGTCGCGATGCCGTACGCCTTCGCCGCGATCGCGAGCAGCTCGCGATGCGCGGTCTCTGCGGACGGCGTCTTCGCGGCGAGCACGTCGGCGGGGAGCACGCGCTCGGGAAGATCGTACAGACGCTCGAAGCTCCGGCGCGAAGAGGCCGTCACCTTCCCTGACCAGAACAGCCACTCGACGGCCCGCTTCGCGTCGCTCCACTCCCACCAGCCGCTCTTGCTCTTCGTCGCCGTCGAGAGCTCCGACGCGGCGACTGGACCGCGCGCGACGATCTCGCCGAGCACCTTCGAGATGAACGCACGCTTCTCGCGGCCGAACCGCGCGACGCCCGCCCAGATCCCTTCGCCGCGTGACGCGCGCTCCATCCGCCAGCGAAACAGGCGATGCGTCGCTACCGGGACGACCGAAGCCTGGTGCGCCCAGTACTCGAACAGCGTGCTCGGGCGCGTCCAGATGCTCCCGTCGAGAAGATCCCTGCCATACGGACCGAGGCGCGCGAACAGCGGGAGGTAGTGCGCCCGGCAGACCACGTTCACGGAGTCGAGCTGGACGACGCCGAGCCGGGCGACGGCCTCGGTGATCTCCGCGCTCGTGGGCCTCGCCTTCGGCCGGGCGCCGAAGCCCTGGGCGGACACTGCAATCTTGCGTGCATCGTCGAAGCTGAGCTCGATCATCGGACGCGCGGGCATCGTGCCATGATGTGCCACGACGAGACGCCATCCGTCGACGACGAGCGAGAGCACGACCGCACGAAGATCCGGTTATAGTGCCTCGCCGATGTCGCCCCTCTGGTACGAGCGCCTCTTCCCGCGCTTTCGGCCGAAGCGCGAGCTCAGGCCCCAGGGGAGCGGCGCAGGCTGGGGCGCGCGCATCACATGGCTCGGCACGGCCGGCTTCGTGATCGAGTCGCGCGAAACGACGCTCCTCGTCGATCCGTTCCTGACCCGGCCCGGCCTGCTCGGGAGCGTGCGCCCGTTCGTGCCGAACGACGTCGCGATCGCGCGCCATGTCTTGGCCTCCCCCGGACACGCGAGCCATCGGAGGATCGACGCCGTCCTCTGCGGTCACAGCCACTACGACCACGTCGCCGACGCCCCTCGCATCGCGAAGCTCACGCACGCGAAGCTCGTCGGCTCGGCGTCGACGTGCGCGTGGGGACGCGCCGAGGGTCTCGACGAACAGCAGCTCGTTCGCATCCCGCCGACAGGCGCCGTCGTACGGTTCGGCGACATCGAGGTGCGCTTCGTCCCGAGCCGGCACGGCAAGGTCCTCTTCGGCAAGGTACCGTTCCCGGGCGAAGTGCGCGGCACGCCGAGCCCGCCGAAGCGCATCTGGCACTATCGAATGGGCGGCGCTTTCGGGCTCCTGATCCGCGCGCCCGGCGTGACGCTCTATCACAACGGAAGCGCCGACCTCATCGACGCCGAGCTCGAAGGCGAGCACGCCGACGTCCTCCTCGCCTGCCTCGCGGGCCGCAAAGGCACCGAGAACTACGTCGGTCGCCTCGTCTCCGCACTCTCGCCCAAGCTCGTCGTTCCCACGCATCACGACGCCTTCTTCGCGCCGCTCGAACGCGGCCTCCACTTGCTTCCCGGCATCGATCTCGACGGCTTCGTCTCCGAGGTCAGAACGCGCGTCCCCGACGCGACCGTGATCACGCCGGAATACGAGGAGCCGATCTGCGTCCCCGCGGGCGACGCACGTGGATCGGTCCTCGTCGCGAGCTGATCGATGCGCCGTGCCGCCCTGCGGATCTTCTTTGCGGCGATCGTGCTCGTCCTCGGGCTCGTCCTGCCGCCCGCGCGACGCGCCGAGGCTGCATTCGACCCGGCGCTGCGCTTCTACACGATCGAGACCGATCACTTCCGCATCACGTACCACTCGGGCCTCGAGGAGGTCGCGCAGCACGTCGCCAACACGTCCGAGAGCATCCACGGCCACATGACGGAAGCCATGGGCTGGGCGCCGAAGAGCGACAAGACGGAGATCGTCTTGTTCGACAACGCGGAGAGCGCGAACGGCTCGGCCTCGGCGCTGCCATACAACGCGATCCGCCTTCTCGTCACCGCGCCGGAGGACTTCTCGCCGCTCGGTGACGTCGACGACTGGTACGTCGAGCTCGTCACGCACGAGTACACGCACATCCTCCACACCGATCACATCCACGGGATCCCCGCCCTGGTGAATGCGGTGCTCGGAAAGACGATGGCGCCGAACCAGGTCCAGCCGCGCTGGATCCTCGAGGGCTACGGCGTCTACTTCGAGAGCGCGCGCACGAGCGCTGGCCGTCTCCGCAACTCGATGTGGGACATGTTCATGCGGACGGACGTCCTCGAGAACAACCTCGCATCGCTCGATCAGATCTCGAACGTCGTACGGCGGTGGCCGCAGGGAAATCTCTTCTATCTGTACGGCTCGTACTTCATCCAGTGGATCGCCGAGACATACGGGGAGAAGGCGCTTCGCCAGGTGGCCGACGACTACGGCGGGCAGCTCATTCCGTGGGGTATCCAGCGCACGATCCGACGTGCCACCGGCAAGACGTACGACGAGCTGTACCCGCTCTTCATCGACGCGATGAAGCGTCGCTACGCCGCGCAGTCCGCCGAGGTGAAGAAGAACGGGATCCGCGAGGGCGTGCGACTCACGCATCACGGCCAGGTCGCGCGCTACCCGCGATGGATCCCCGACAACGCGTGGCCCGAGCACAAAGGCGGCCTCCTCTATTATCGCGACGACCAGCACTACCGGACCGGCCTCTTCGCGCTCGACATCGCGCGCGACGCGAGCGGAAAGGTGACGCGCGTCGACGAGAAGAGCTCGGACCTCGTCGCGCGCACCAACATCGAGTCGTACGCGAGCTTCCTGCCGGACGGCGGACTCGTGTTCGGCGCGGCCGAGTTCTACCGCAACGTCTTCCTCTTCGGCGACATCGAGCGGATGGAGCCCGGACAGAAGAGCAAGTACGGCACGCCCGACGGCAAGCGTCTGCACATGACGGCGCCTGCGCTCCGCTGTGCCGATCCCGCGACGTCACCGGACGGACGACGCATCGTCTTCACGCGGAACGGTCAGGGGACCCGCACGATCCACATCGGCGATCTCGAGCCGACGGCGATCACGAACACGCGCCCGCTCGTTCCGACCGCATTCCTCGAGCAGTCGTTCACGCCGCGCTGGTCACCCGATGGAACGCACGTCGCGTACAGCGTCTGGAAGCGCGGCGGCTATCGCGACATCCGGCTCGTCGACGTGCGCGACGGCACCTCGCGCGAGATCACGAACGATCGCGCTGTCGACGGCTCTCCCTCGTTCTCGGCGGACGGCAAGTGGCTGTTCTTCCACTCCGACCGCACCGGCATCATGAACGTCTACGCGTACGAGCTCGCGACCGGCCGCTTGAAGCAGGTCACGAACGTGCTCACCGGCGCGTATTCGCCGGAGCCGTCGCCCGACGGCAAGACGCTCGCGTATGTCGGTTACGGCAAGAGCGGCTTCGACCTCTACGCGATGCCCCTCGACGAGAGCACATGGCCGGATGCTCCCGAATACATCGACACGCATCCGATCCCGCCGGCGGTCTCGCAGAAGCGCTGGGAGTCGAAGCCGTACAGCCCGTGGAGCACGCTCATCCCGCGTCGCTACAGCCTGCAGATCACGCCAGGCAGTTTCGGGCAATCGGTCATCGTGACCGCAGCCGGCAGCGACATCTCGGGGATGCACGCGGTCGCCGCGACGTCGGCGATCGAGGTCGAAAAGCCCGAGATCCAGGGCAGCATCGGCTATTCGTACCTCGCGCTTCCCGTCGACTTCAGCGTCTCGCTCTTCCGCTCGCTCGCGCCGCGCGGGGGCTACGGGATCGGTCAGTACAAGCCGACCATCATCCAGGAGAACGCCGGCATCGCGACGTCGCTCGCGTATTCGCAGCCGAAGGCGTACGATGGACGCTCGTACGTCATCTCGCACACGCTCTCGCGCGTCGGAGCGAACCTGCCGATGCCGACGTCGAAGCTCGATCCGTACGAGACGCCGACGATCCCGGTGCGCGGGCTCGCGAGCACGATCCACCTCGGATATTCGTTCGCGAACGCCGAGCGGTACCTCTGGAGCGTCGGGCCCGAGCGCGGCTACGCGCTCGGCCTCGGCTTCGATTTCACCGATCCGGTCCTCGGGAGCGACTTCGCCGGGTTCGCCACGAACGGTGACTTCATCGCGTACTTCCTCATGCCGTGGCTCGAGCACCACTCGCTCGCGCTCCACGCAGGCGGCGGCACGAGCGGCGGCAGCTTCCCCGGCCGCGGCGCATTCTACGTCGGCGGGTTCGTCGACTTGCCCGTCGTCGATACCGTGAGGAACATCCTCATCCAAGGCGGCATCACGCTGCGCGGATATCCACCGGTCGCCGTCGCGGGACGCAGCTACGTGCTCGGGAATGCGGAGTACCGCTTCCCGATCGCCAACATCGATCACGGCGACTCGACGCTCCCCATCTTCCTGAACCGCATCACGGGCGCTGCGTTCATCGACTACGGGACCGCGTTCGACGCCTTCCGCGACGCACGATTCAAGACGGGCGTGGGCGCGGAGCTGTGGTTCGACACGCTGCTCGGATACGTCGCGCCGTTCACGTTCCGCGTCGGCTACGCGAAAGGCCTCGCGAGCGGCGGGATCGACAAGGTCTACTTCGTCGCTGCCGTCCCGTACTGACGGCAGCCTCCTCGCCAGGCCGGGCCTTCGTCAGGGCTTCGTCGGCGAGTCCGTCGTCACTCCGGCGCCGTACCACGCGATCGGGGCGTCGTTGTCGTCCTTCGCTTCGAACACGACCTTCGTCGAGCCGTTCGTGACGTCGATCTCGTAGATCTTCCCGGACGACGTGAAGCCATAGGCCTTGCCCGCCCAGAAGCCCATTCCGTAGAAGCCCTTCTGGCCCGTGTCGCCGATGATCGCCTTCAGCGTTCCGGTCGTCGGATCGATCTCCGCGAGCTGATCGTTGCCTGCGCCGACGTCGCCGGTGACTTGTTTCACGGCGGCGTACGTCTTGCCGCCCGTGCGGAACAGCGAGATGAAATCGCCCGAGATGCCGTACTCGACGCCGCCGAGCGGTGGGTTCGGGTTCAGCTGGCGGGGCGGGTCGCCGTCATCCATCTCGCCCGTCGTGAGATCGATGCGCGTGTAGATCGTCGCGTCGTTGAGGTTGTCGAAGGCGTAGCCGACGAGCGCTTCCTGCGTCTTGTCCACGGTGCCGAGCGGAACGAACGAGAGCGAGTTCGGGTACATGTTCGCCTTCGTGTCGGTACGGATCACCTGGCAGGCGCCGCTCGTCGCGTCGACCTTGATGAAGCGCCAATACGTGGTCGCGTACATCTGGCCGGTGCGGTCGAGCGCGAGATCGATCACGGCATCGTCGTCGGACGTCGAGCCGGAGCCCGTGCCGTTCTGCGGGACGCAGTCGAAGGGGCCGACCTTCGCGAGCTTGTTCGCGAGCGGATCGAAGCGATAGAGCGTGTGCTTGTCGTGCGCGTAGATGCGGCCCGGAGGCTTGCCGCCGTCGGGCAGAGGCGGGTCGGCGCCGTCGGGAACCGGGTCCTTCGATTTGCCCGCGTCCTTCTTCTTCGTTCCCGCGTCTTCTTCGTCGTCCTCGCTGAAGGGCAGCTTGCTCACGGGCGCAGGCTCGGTGCACGCCGTGAAGAGCGCGATCGAAGAAGAAGAGAGAGCGAGCAGCGAGAGAAGCCAAAGCGGGAAGCGACGCACGATGACTCAAGCATACGCTGCGCTGCCCGGACGCGCCGTCATGGGCAGACGCCCGCAAGACCGCGGAACCACGGCGACCAAGTTGAAAATGATTTTCAACTTCACGCCACTGCGCTACAGCTTCGACAACTAGACGAGGTCGGACGCAGACGGCGTCGACCACAGGAGGAATCCGAGCGATGCAGCAGCGTGTCCTGGTGAGCAGCTTCGTGGCGTTCGCGATGAGCGGCGCTCTCGTCCTCGCGTGCGGCGACGACGACGACTCGTCCACGAACGGCACGCCTGACGGCGGCACGCAGACCCCCGATGCCGGCGGCAGCACGCAAGAAGACTCGGGGCCCACCACGGACGCAGCTCCCGATGGCGATACCGAGGTTCCCGCTCTCGCGCCGATCGTCCCGGTGACGACGACGCGGATCGGAAACGCGATCAACCCCTACGGCCTCGTCTACGCGAGCGACGGCTTCCTCTATGCGTCGGGCGCGACGATCGAAGGCGGCGTTCGAAAGCTCGCGGCCTGGCGCTTCAAGGACGGCGCGCTCGACACGACGTTCGGCACCGAAGGCGTCGTGACGACGGACATCCCGGGCGACGAGAGCTCGTTCGACATCGTCGAGGTCTCGAACGGGAGCTTCGTGGTGCACGCGGTCGGGGGCGGCAAGATCCATCTCGTCAAGCTGACGAACAGCGGCGGCACGTTCTCGTTCGGCACGCCCGTCTTCGTGAAGTTCGGTTACGACGACGGCGAGGGCTGGCCCGCCGGCACGCCGAACGCGCCCGCGGCGGCTCCGAGCTATCAGTCGTGGGGCATCGCCGTGGACCGGAGCAACTCCGCGGCGCCGAAGATCGTCGTGTTCGCATCCGGTGCTCCGACGAAGGCGGCGAACAGCGCCGAGCAGCGCACGGACAGCGATCGCTGGATCACACGCGTGATGGCGGACACGCTCGCGTTCGACACGACGTTCAACGGGGGCGCACCCTTCAGCGTCGACGCGGACGGGAAGAAGCTCGCCGACAACGCACGCCGCGGTATCGTCCTCGCGGACGGCAGCATCGTGTCCGCGGGCTACACGAGCTTCGGCCAGAACGCGCAGCACGTCGTGTTGATCCGCCTCCTCGCGAGCGGCGCGGTCGATCCCGCGTTCGGGTTCGGCACCTCTGCACCGACGCCGGGGCAGACGAAGATCAATCCGTTCAGCGGCGACAACGGCACCGCCGAGGCCTACGGCATCGCGCGCCAGTCGTCCGGCCGCTACATCACGACGGGCTACGGCACCTCGAACTTCGACGTCCCGACGAAGAGCGTCGACCTCGTCTCGCTCGGCGTGATGTCCGACGGGCTCGATCCGTCGTTCGGACGGCAGGGCGCGGCCGCGTGGCAGAGCGAGAACGACAAGGCGGCCGGCCTCGGCGCGGCGCCGTACACGGATCGCGGACGCGACGTCGTCGTCCTCGCCGACGAGCGCATCGTGCAGGTCGGCTCGTACGACGATTACGCGAGCGTGTTCGTCTTCGACAAGAACGGCAAACCGGACCTGAGCTCCGGCACGAACGGCCTCATCGACTACGCCTATCCCGCAGGCTTCTTCAAGGTGGCTGTTTCGCCGGACGGAAAGCAGCTCGCGACGACGGCGCAGAGCCTGAACCAGACGACCGACGCCGGCGCTCCGCTCGGATCCGTGCTGGCGATCTTGAAGGTCGGGCAGTAGGAAGGGGCGCAACGATGGCACTTCGTCCCTCCGAGGGGCGCTCGTTCGGGCGCTCGACGTCGCTCCTCATCACGTCGTTCGCGGTCGCGGCGCTCGGTGGCGTGTCCGTGGTCGCCGCGTGCTCGACGACGGAAGATCCTCACGCCGGAACGCGGCGAGCATCGACGAGCAGCGGGGGGACGAGCTCGTCGGGCGGCAGCAGCAGCGGCGGGATCGACGCGCCGCCTCCTGAGGGTCCGCTCGAGTGCGGGCCCATGCCGGGCGCAGCCGCGCCGTTCACGAAGCAAGCGCTCCTCGCCGCCGCGAGCGACTGCGCGGCCTGGCACACGTGCAACTTCGTGAACGCCGCGACGACGCTCCGGACGAGCGTCCACGATCACGCGGGTGCGCCGAGCGACGAGAAGCTCGCGGCCACGCGTGCTGCGTGGAAGACGGCGATGAACGAGTGGTCGAAGATGGAGCTCTTCCAGTTCGGTCCGCTCGCGGGCAAGGTGCTCGACCCGTATCACGGGCGAGGGCTCCGGAGCTTCGTCCATCCGTGGCCGCAGCGGAATCGATGCGAGATCGAGAAGCAGGTCGCCACGAAGCCCTGGCAGCAGGGCGGCATGGCAACGGTCCTCCCGACCGCGCGCGGACTCGATGCACTCGAGTACCTGTTCTTCTATCCCGGCACCGACACCGCGTGTCTGCCGTCGAGCCCCACGGGACAGGCATGGAGCGCGCTCGAGCCCGCGGACCTCGCGAAGGCGAAGAACGAATACGCCGTCGCCGCTACCGACAACGTCGTCGCGCTCGCGCTCGAGCTGCGGAACGTGTGGCTTCCCGAAGGTGAGAGCTTCAAGGCGAAGCTCGCCGCGTTCGACGGGTACGGAAGCGAGCAAGAGACGCTGAACGTCGTCGGGTGGGGCCTGTTCTACCTCGAGGAGGCCCTCAAGGACACCAAGCTCGCGCCGCGCGCGGGCGTCGATACGCAGGAGCCGAACCCCGAGACTCCGTTCGCGGCCGTCGACATCGAGAACGTGCGAACGAACCTCCAAGCGTTCCGGAGCTTGTTCCAGGGCTGCAGCGCGGACGGCACTGGGGTCGGCTTCGACGACTGGCTCGTCGCAGCAGGCCAGGCGCAGCTCGCGAACGACATCCTCGCGGCGCTCGCGCAGGCGCAGGCGCAGGCCGACGCCTTCCCGCCGTTCTCGCAGGCGACGCAAGCGCAGTTCAAGCAGCTCTACGACGCGATCGACGTCGTCGGCGACCTGCTCAAGACGCGCCTCTTCGGATCGGCGAGCCCGCTCAACCTGAAGCTGCCCGCCACGGCGGCGAGCGACACTGACTGATCGAGCTCGGTTCGTGATCGAGAGCGGGTACATCGAAGGCTCTGCGATCTCGCCGGTACGACGTCCGGCCCGCTCGCTGTCCATCCGCGACCGCCTCCGCGGTCTCGAGGACGCGCTCCTTCGCCCCGTCGACATCGCATGGCTCGCCGGGTACCGCATCCTGTTCGGGCTCGCGATGGCCGTCTCGATGCAGCGGTTCATCGCGTACGGATGGATCGACACGCTCCTCGTCGGGCCGCGCTTCCGTTTCCACTACTGGGGTTTCGGCTGGGTCGAGCCGCTCTCGCGCGGCGGGATGTACACGCTGTTCTGGGTCCTCGCCGGGCTTGCGCTCGCGATGGCCGCAGGGCTCGCGTTCCGCGTGACGTCGGTGCTGTTCGCGATCGGCCTCGCGTACATCCAGCTGATCGACGTCTCGACGTACCTCAATCACTACTACCTGGCGGGCCTCCTCGCGTGCCTGTTCGCGATCTCTCCCGCGAACCGTGCGTGGTCGGTCGACGCGTGGATCCGCGCACGCGCATCCCGCACGCCCCGGGCGCCGAGCGTCGCCGCTGCGTGGCTCGTCCTGTTTCGCGTGCAGATCGGGCTCGTCTACTTCTTCGCGGCGCTCGCGAAGGCACAGGGCGACTGGCTCCTCCACGGCCAGCCGCTCGGGATCTGGCTCGGTGCGAGCACGAGCATCCCGCTGCTCGGCAGGCTCTTCACACTTCCCGGCGTGCCGATCGCGATGAGCTGGTTCGGGTTCCTGTTCGATCTGACGATCGTCTTCTGGCTGTCGTACCGGCGAACCCGGCCGTGGGCGTACGCGGTCGTGATCGTGTTCCACGTGATGACACGCATGCTCTTCGACATCGGGATGTTCCCGATCATCATGAGCATGTCCGCGCTCGTCTTCTTCTCGGCGAGCTGGCCCCGCGCGATCGTGCAGCGCTTCCAGCGCAGCGGCGAGACCGCGGGCAAGTCCGATCGAGATGTCTCGCAGCCGCGCGCTTCTCGTCTCGTCCGCGCAGCCCTCGCGCTCGGCGGCGTGTACTGCGCCGTCCAGCTGCTCGCGCCGCTCCGCTGCCATCTCTACGGAGGAAACGTCCTCTGGCACGAGCAGGGCATGCGCTTCTCGTGGCGCGTGATGGTGCGTGCGAAAGGCGGCGCGACCACGTTCCTCGTCCGGCAGAAGGACGGCGGACGCGTCTTCCACGTGAGCCCGCGGCAATATCTCACGGCGTTCCAGGAGAACGAGATGGCGAGCCAGCCCGATCTCGTCCTCCAGCTCGCACATCACATCGCGCGTGATTTCGCGGAGCGTGACTTCGGCGACGTCGAGGTCCGCGCGGAATCCAAGGTCTCTCTCAATGGTCGTCCCGGAGCGTTCCTCGTCGACCCGACCGTCGATCTCGCGAAGGTCGAAGACGGGCTCCTCCCCGCGACGTGGCTCCTCCCCGGTCCCAACGAACCGCCACCCCTTACCCGGCCCGTTCTGTGAGTCGTTCTTCGCTGTCCCGATTCGTCCATCCTCTGTCGTCCGCGTTCGTCGTCGGCATCATGCTCTGCTCCGTGCGCGATGCGAGCGCTCAGCAGCCTGACACCGAGCCGCCCGCTTCGCCGCCGAGCGCTCCCGCAGCCGATCCGCCGCCGACCGACTCGTCGACGCCACCTGCGAACGATGCGCCTGCATCGCAGGACCAGCCGAAGCCGAGTACTCCTGTGGAGGAAGTCTTCATCGCGGGCACCGCGCTCTCGCACACCGCTGGCTCGGCGCAGGTGATCAAGAAGGATCAGCTCGAGCGCTTCGAGTACGACGATCCGACCGCGACGCTGCAGCAGGTGCCTGGCATCTACGTGCGCGGTGAAGACGGCGTCGGTCTCCGGCCGAACATCGGCATCCGCGGAGCGAACCCGGATCGGAGCAAGAAGCTCACGCTGATGGAGGACGGGATCCTGTTCGGACCCGCGCCCTATTCGGCTCCTGCGGCGTACTACTTCCCGCTCGTCACGCGCATGACGCAGATGCGCGTTCTCAAGGGGCCCGCCGCGATCGCGTATGGACCGCACACGGTCGGTGGTGCGATCGACTTCGTGTCGCGGCCGATCCCGACGCGGACCAGCGGCGCGCTCGATCTCGCCGGCGGCGACTTCGGATACCAGAAGGCGCATGCCTGGTTCGGCAGCGGCGACGAACGCCTCGGCTTCCTCGTCGAGGGCGTCCGTCTGCACAACACGGGCTTCACCGAGCTGCCGAGCGGTGCCGATACGGGATCGACCCGCAACGACTGGATGGTGAAGGCGGCCTACACCATCGATCCCGACGCGAAGACGAAGCACCGCCTCCAGCTGAAGCTCTCGTACGCCGACGAGGTGTCGAACGAGACCTACCTCGGACAGAGCGACGCCGACTTCCGGACGAACCCGTACCGCCGTTATCCGGCGAGCGCGCTCGACCAGATGAAGAATCATAGGACGGGCATCGTCGCGACGCACACGATCGACGGCCCGGAGTCGGCGTATCAAATCAAGACGAACGTCTACCGGTTCGACTACCAGCGCACGTGGAGCAAGCTGAATCACGTCGGTCCGGAGTCGCCGGCGACGGTGCTCGCGAACGCGAACGACCCGACGTACGCGGGGTACTACGCGGTCCTCACCGGGCAGGTCGACAGCGGGTCCAACGCCGATGCGCTCTTCATCGGCCCGAACAATCGCACGTTCGTCAGCCAGGGGATCCAGAGCGTCCTCACGACGTCAGCGAAGACGGGACCGATCGAGCATCGCCTCGAGTCCGGCATTCGCCTCCACTACGATCACATCCGGCGCATCCACAGCGAGTCCGCGTACCTCATGCAGGACGGCGAGGTCGTGCCCGCGGGTGAAGGCGTGATCACCACGAGCGACGAGCTCGCCAGCACGCATGCCGTCGCCGTCCACCTGACCGACGCGGTCACGTGGAGCGGGCTCACGCTCACGCCGGGCGCACGCGTCGAGCTGATCAAGTCGCGAGTCGAGAACTACCTCACGAACGAGAACAAGGACGGTCTCGTCGCGGCGGTGATGCCCGGCGTCGGCGCGTATTACGAGCTGATGGCGAACCTCGGCGTCCTCGCCGGCGTGTACCGCGGGTTCAGCCCGCCGGCGCCGGGAAGCGACGCGGCGGTCAAGCCGGAGTACAGCGTGAACTACGAGGTCGGCGCTCGGTACACGCGGGGCAACTCGCGCGCCGAGGTCATCGGCTTCTACAACGACTACCAGAACCTCACCGACGTCTGCACGCTCGCCAGCGGCTGCGTGTCGACCAACCTCGATCGCCAGTTCGACGCGGGCGAGGCGCGCATCTACGGGCTCGAAGTCTTCGTCGCGCACGAGCAGCGCGTCGGCCCGCTGAAGCTCCCCGCGTCCGCCGCGTACACGTTCACGAATGGCGAGTTCCTGAACAACTTCACCTCGCAGGATCCGATCTACGGCTCCGTTCGAAAGGGCGACCAGATCCCGTACATCCCGCGTCACCAGCTCAACGTGACGCTCGCCGTCGAGCACCGGCGCGCGGGCATCAACGGCGCCGTCACCTACGTCGCGCCGATGCGCGAGCAAGCCGGCAGCGCGCCCATCGAGCGTGTCGTCGCGACCGACGAGCAGCTCTGGGCCGACCTCGGCGGCTACGTGACGCTGACGCGTTGGCTCCGCGTCTACACGAATCTCCGCAATGCGTTCGGAGCAGAGAACATCATCGGCCGCCGTCCCTACGGCGCCCGCCCAAACGCCCCGCGCTGGCTCCAGGTCGGCCTCAAGGCGCAGTTCTGAATTCCTTCTACGCGAAGGCGACACAAACCCGAGCCCGAGCCCGAGCCCGTGACCGCGCCCGACTGCTTCGTTGAAAGTACGCAACCCGTCGCCGTCGTTGAAAGTACGCAACCCGTCGGCCGTCGGGCCGATGACCGTACATGGCGTTCGATCACGAACAGCTCGACGTGTACCGACTCGGTCTCGAGTTTCTCGTCCTTGCCGAACGAGTGATCCAGGCGCTGCCGAAGGGGAGATCGCACCTTGCAGATCAGCTCACGCGTGCATCCATCTCCATCGTCCTCAATGTCGCCGAAGGTGCAGGCAAGTTCTCGAAGGGCGACAAGCGACGCTATTACCTCGCTGCACGAGGATCCGCGACGGAGTCGGCGGCGCTCCTGGACGTCTACCTACGGCTCGAGCTCATGACAGAAGGCGAACACGGTGCCGGCAAGCAGATGCTCGAGCGCATCGTGGCAATGCTCGTGAAGCTCGCTCGGAGCTTCGAGGGACGCTGATTTCGGGCTCGCTCTCTTTCCAGGGCATCGCCCCTTGAGATGTCACCTATGTGCCTGGGCTGTTTGTTAGCTATGTACCCGGTCTGTAGCGAGGTACGGGAGGTACAGAGGGAGGGACGCTGATTTCGGGCTCGGTCACGGGCTCGGGCTCGGGCTCGGTTGCCCAGCTCGCATATGCGCACAATCGAAGTTGCTTACTTCGATATCGAACCAACGAGCGTCAGAACACCTCGGAGCGGTTGAGGCGCGTCGAGGGGGGCTGCTGCGTCGGGGGTTCGGTCGGCGCTGGGTCCGGAGGGAGCGAAGCGGCGGTCGTGACGACCTGCGAGCTGGGGCGTGGCGACGGCGCGGCTGCGATCGACGGGGCGGATGGCAGATCGACGAGACGCTTCTCGGGGACGATCGGCGGCGCCGGATCGGGCGGCGGAGGGATCTCGTCGCGCGAGGACTGCACTTCGGATGCGGTGCTCACGGTGGGGAAGGCGGCGAGGCCGGTCATCCTCGTCGTGTCGCGCTCGAGATAGAGGCTCACCGCCGACGCCGTTCCGAGCAGCACGGCAAGCACCGCGCCGCCAGCGAGGAGGCGAGGCCAGAGCTTCTGCCTGCGCGGAACGCCCGCCGCGACGATCGACGTCTCCTGGACTGCCGGAGAAGGAGGAGGAGCAGGAGAAGGACGATGCGCAGAAGGGCGAACGCTCTCTGGGCGATCGCTCGGCGCCCGGACCACTTCACCGGCCGGAGGGAGCGAGATCGATCCCATCGGCTGCGGCGGCGAGCCCTCCGCACGCTGCTCCGCGGTCGCGATGAATTCGAGAGCGGCCGCGAACGCGACCGCAGACTGGAAGCGATCGCTGATGTGCCTCGCGAACGCGCGCGCGAACAGATCGACGATCGCCGGCGGAAGATCCTGACGACGCGTCGTGATCGCGATCGGCCGAACGCGGCACAGGCGTGAGAACAGCTCTTCGGCAGTCTGGCCGTCGAACGGAAACGCGCCCGTGAGCAGGTGATACGCGATCACCGCGAGCGCCCAGACGTCCACACGATGATCGATCGGCCTTCCGCTGGCTTGCTCCGGGCTCATGAACGCGGGCGTCCCGAGCAGGAAGCCGTGCAGCGTCGAGTGTTTCGCGTGGCCGTGCGCGATCGCGACGCCACGCGCGACGTTCTCGGCGAACGGGTCGTCCTCGGGGAGTGTGCTCGCCGGCATGCGTCGCAACGATGCGCGAAGCTTCGCGATCCCGAAGTCGAGGATCTTGAGGAGCGCCTTGCCTTCCTCGTCGACGGTGACGAAGACGTTCGATGGCTTCAGGTCGCGGTGCACGATCCCATCGGCGTGGGCGACCGCGAGCGCACGCGCGACCTGGTAAATGAGCGGGACGACCTTCGCGAGCGGCATCGGACCGGTCCGGGCGAGACGCGCGTCGAGCGACTCGCCGCCGAGCAGCTCCATGACGAGGTACGCGTAAGGACCGTGATCGCCGTGATCGGTCACGGAGACGATGTGCCGCGTCTTGCGTGACAGCTGTGACGCAACACGCGCCTCGAGGAGGAAGCGGCTGTCGGCCGACGAGCCGTCGTCGTGCTCGACGTCACGAAGGACGAGCTTTATCGCCACCTCCTCTTCCAAGGAGACGTGCCTCGCCGCCCAGACCTCGCCCATCGCGCCGCTGCCGATCTTGCGACGGAGCTCGTACTTGTCCGCGATCCGCATGCCGGGCGCGAGGTTCGGCGGGACCGACGAGCGAGCACGCTCCGGAGGATTCGCGCCGACGAAGTCGCTCTCGGGCACCATGACTTCAGTATACCTATCGGGATTGCGCATGCCACTGTGGGGCCTTCGTTGCCGCGGGTAACGCAACGCGCCGGAGGTGTACGGCTTTTCGGCGCTTTCCGCCCCTGCTAAGCACCATCACGATGCCGTTCGACGGAGCCCTCTCTCGCGATCCCGAGCACGCGGGTCGAACGCTCGGCGCGGTCCGCCGTGCCCTCGCGTCCGTCCCCTTCTACGCGAAGCAGGATCTCGGTCGTCTCGTCGCCGACGACGCCCCGCTCGAGACTGCGCTCGCGCGGCTCCCGCTCCTCACGCGCGAACGCGTGCGACCGACGCTGCCGAAGGTCTGGTTCCCCGAGGGGCGTGACGCGAAATCGGAGCTCGCGTCCGGTGCCGTCTCCGTCATCGAGGTGGGCACTTCGGCGTCGCGCGTACGGATCCTCTTCGACGCCAAGTGGTGGCGCGAGCAGGAGCGACGTGCCTTGGCGATCCATCCGCGCGCAGCGAGCGCGCTCGCCGGTGAGATGGGCACGTTCCGCGATGCCGTGCTCTGGGTGCCCGAGCGCGGCACCGGCTCGTGCGGGTCCGGCGATCCGAGCTACGAGGAGCGGCTCGAAGGCGCTCGACTGCACCTCAACTCGCGCCAGGACCCGACGTTCTGGACCGAGGCCGTCATGACGCGCATGCTCGACGAGCTCGCGCAGCATGAGACGGTCGCGCTCCTCGCCGATCCGTTCTACCTCGACGTCCTCGCACGACATGCGGCACTGCTCGGGCGAAAGGTCGACGTCCGAGGGTTCGTCGCGACGATGCGCGCTCGCGCCACGCGAGCACATCGCGAGGCGCTCTCACGCGTGTACTCCGGCACCACCATCGACGTCCTGGCTGCGCGGGAGACCGGGACGCTCTTCGTCGAAGGCGACGACGACAAGATGCACCATGCACCTTTCTCGACGCACGTCGAGCTCTTGCGAGCCAAGGTCGAGACGCCCGGAGCACGAGACGTCGCGCTGGTCGTCGTGACCACGCTCGAGCGCGAGGTGCAGCCGCTCGTCCGGTACGTCTTCGGCGACCTCGTCCAGGTCGCGCCCGGCGAGGGTCGCTTCACGAGCGTCGCTCCCGTCGCGTCGATTGAAGGCTCGATCGACGACGTCATCGTTCGTCCGGATGGCGCGCTCGTCACGCCGGGCGCGATCGACCGCGCCATCTCGCCGAGCGACGCCCGCGCATATCAGGTCGTGCAGCATTCGCCTGGAGCGGTCGACGTCGAGGTCGTCGGCGGCTCGCCTTCGCATGTCGAGCAAGCGCTCGCCTCTCTTCTTCCTGGAATGAAGATCAGCGTGCGGGGCACCACCGCCATCGGCGTCGAGCCGAACGGGAAATACCGCTCCGTGATTCGCAAGATGCCTCTCTCTCTTTCCGCAGCCTTCGAAGGGTGCGAGGGAGCCTGACCGATGAAGGATCACATCAACGACGTTGCTTCCCGTGTCCGGTCGCAGTTCCCGCTCCTCGCGCGGGAGCTTGGCGGGAGGCCGCTGGTCTTCCTCGACAACGCGTCGACGACCCCGAAGCCGCGCGCAGTGATCGACGCCGTCGTCGGTTACTACGAGGGCGCCACCGCGAACGTCCACCGCGGCGTCCACTCGCTCGGTGAGGAGGCGACGCGCCTCTTCGACGACGCGCGCCGCGAGGTGGCGACGCTCATCGGCGCGAGCCCCTCCGAGATCGTCCTCGTGCGCGGCACGACGGAAGCGATCAACTTCGTCGCGAACGGGCTCGAGCTCGGTCCCGAGGACGAGGTCGTGTTCCCCGCGAGCGAGCACCACGCGAACTGGATCCCGTGGCGCGTGCACGGTAAGCCGGTGCCGATGCCGATCGACGAGGACGGCCTTCCTCTCTGGGAGACGCTCGAGTCGCTCATCACGCCGAAGACGAAGCTCGTCTCGATCGGACACGTCTCGAACGTCACAGGCGCGATCGCGCCGGTGGAAGAGGTCGTTCGCATCGCGCACGCCCACGGCGTTCCGGTGCTGCTCGACGCGGCGCAGTCGCTCTCGCACCTGCCGCTCGACGTCGCGAGCCTCGGCGTCGACTTCCTCGCGACCTCGAGCCACAAGGCGTTCGGCCCGTCCGGGGTGGGCATCCTCTGGAGCAAGCAGGACTTCCTCCAGAAGTGTCCGCTCTACCAGGTCGGCGGCGGCATGATCTCGCTCAACAACGACATCGACGTCGGCGGGTTCATCCCGCGCGACGCGCCGTTCAAGTTCGAAGCAGGCACGCCCGCGATCGAGGCGA
Organism: Pseudomonadota bacterium; assembly: GCA_023402175.1. Taxonomy (GTDB): domain Bacteria; phylum Myxococcota_A; class Polyangia; order Polyangiales; family Polyangiaceae; genus Labilithrix. Next base: position 21,697 of record JAEXCN010000374.1, read on the forward strand.
CGATCGGCTTCGGCGCGGCCGTGAAGTGGATGCGCGCCATCGGCATGGACGCGATCCGCGAGCACGACCTCGCGATGAGCCGCTACCTCATCGAGGGTCTCGCCGACATCCCCGGCGTTCGCGTGCTCGCGAAGAAGCTACCGCCCGAGAAGCGGATCGCGCTCGCCACCTTCGTCGTCGATGCTCCGGCGATGACCCAGGAGAGCGTGGCTCGCGCACTTTGTGACATGTTCGCCGTGTGCGTGTCCGCGGGGTTCCACTGCACGCATGTGCTGCATCACCGAGCGCACCTCCCCGGGACCGTGCGCGCAAGCCCGCACCTGTTCAACACGACCGACGAGATCGACATCCTCCTCGAAGGCGTTCGCGAAATCGCGAGCTGACGCGCGAAGCTCGCGGGCTCACGTGAGCTCGGGGCCGACGAGCGATCACCGCGCCCTCCCGGCGTTCTCAGGCGATAACTCGCCGGTGCGGAGATTTGACATCGGTCTGGGCACCCGGCAGATTGATGGAACATGGCCCGCGTGAATGCGGGGGGAGTCATGGTCGCAGCCGGCGCTGCGATCACGACGGTGTCCGCCGTCGCCGTCACCGAGAGCGCGCGTTCGGGAGCCGCGATCATTCGCTGCCGCCATCCTTCGAGGAACAAGTGAAGAAGATCGTCGTCCGCGTGGCCCTCGCACTCGTCGCGTTGGTGGCCATCGCCGTCGTGGGCCTCGTCGTGAAGTTCTACGTACTATCGCCGAAGTCGAGGCCGGCTCAGGCGATGACCGCGCCGACGAGCCCCGACGCCATCGCGCATGGCAAGTATCTCTTTCACAACGTCGCCGTTTGCGTCGCGTGCCACTCGGAGGTCGACGAGTCGAAGCCCGGCGACCACGTCTCCAAGGCGAAGGTCGGCTCGGGTCGCGACTTCGGAGACATGCCCGGGTTCCCTGGACGGCTCCGCGCGAAGAACCTCACCCCCGACCAAGAGACCGGCGTCGGCGCGTGGACCGACGGCGAGATTGTCCGCGCGATGCGTGAGGGCGTCGGCCGCGATGGCCGCCCGCTCTTCCCGCAGATGCCGTACCTGACGTACGCGCAGACCCTCTCGGACGACGATGCCCTCGCGATCGTCGCGTACATCCGCACGCTCGCTCCGATCAAGAACGATCCGGGGCTGACGGAGATCAAGTTCCCGGTCTCGATGTTCGTGCGCGCTGTTCCGACGCCGGTCGAGCATCCGGCGCCGCCGGCGCCGCCTGCCGCGGACAAGCTCGCGCGCGGCAACTGGCTCATGAAGACTGCGCTCTGCAACGAGTGCCACGATTCGGTGAACGAACGTCACCAGAAGATCCCCGGAAAGGCACTTGCCGGCGGGATGAAGTTTCCGCTCCCCGGTAAGGGCTTCGCGATCGCGCCGAACATCACGAGCGACAAGGCGACCGGCATCGGGGCCTACACCGACGAGGACCTCCGGCGTGTGTTCGAGGAGGGCAAGAACAAGTCGGGGCGCATGCTCTACGTGATGCCGTGGACGCACTTCAAAGACATGTCGACCGAGGACAAGGACGCGCTCATCGCAGCATTGCGCGTGGTTCCCCCGATCGCGAACGTCGTTCCTCCCTCAGAGATCAAGTGAGCTCGAACCACAGCCCTTCACACGAGCGAGGAACCGATGCCTGAGCTCGACGGGCAGCAGCTGATTTGGCTCGTGCTCGGAACGACCTTCGGCGTCGCGCTCGCCGTCGCCGCGCTCGCAGCGACACGCAAGCGGCCCGAAGACGCCGCAGGGAAGAATGCGCCCGGGCCCGTCGCGAAGGCTCGCGACGACGCGCGTGAGACATCCGCGAAGGCATCTCGCGAGGGCGCGCCGAGTGAGACGTCCACGAAGACGCCCTCGAAGAAACCGTCGAAGGCGCCCTCGAAGCCGCCTGCCGCGCAGAGCTCGAAGCCGCCTGCCGCGGAGAAGAAGAGCGAGAGCGCGGTCCCGAAGCTCGATTACGAAGAGGACGCCGAGGTCGATCCGACGAAGGTCGGCTCGGTCTCTTCGCTCGAGGCCGTCTCTTCGCTCGAGGCCGTCGACTCGCTCGAGGTCGCCTCCGCCGCTACTGCGCCGCCGTCCGAGCCGGAGGTGCAGCAGCCTCCCGTGCTGCCCCGCGTGTTCGACGCAGATGCCGTCGACGACGAGCCGACCCACGCGAGCCCGCTCATCCTCACGAGCGCGTTCGCGCAGACCGACGCAGGCCTTCGCAGGAAGCGCAACGAGGACAGCTTGCTCGTTGCCGATCGCCACGGCCTCTACGTCGTCGCGGACGGCATGGGCGGCTATTCCGGCGGCGACCTCGCGAGCCAGCTCGCCGTGAAGGTGATCTCCGACGCTTTCGAGGCGAACACCTTCGCGGCCGATCCGCACGAAGAGCTCCCACGACGCGCATCGGAGCTCGCGCGCGCGATCCAGATGGCGAACGCAGCCATCTACGCGAAGGCGCAGCTCGACCCGAAGCTCCAGGGAATGGGCACGACCGTCGTCGCGGCGCGGTTCTCGGTGAACAAGCAGCGGCTCTACGTGGCCCACGCCGGCGACAGCCGCATGTACCGCGTCCGCGAGGGATGTTTCGAGCAGATCACGCAGGACCACACGATGAGCTCGCTCGGCGTCGAGGGTCCGCAGGGCGCGTATCTGAGCCGCGCAGTCGGCATCTGGCCGGTCGTCCCGGTCGATGTCGGCTTCGTGAAGCCCGTGGCCGGCGATCTCTATCTGCTCTGCTCGGACGGTCTCACGAAGATGGTCGACTCGAAGCAGATCCTCGAGATCCTCGAGGCCGAGAAGGAGCCCGGCCGCGCCGTCGAGCGCCTGGTCGAGACGGCCAACGCGAACGGCGGCAAGGACAACGTCACGGTCATCGTCGTCCGGGTCGACGCTCCCCGCGGCTGACAGGCGCCAAGCGACTCAGCGGCGACGTCGGAGCCGCGCGACGAGCGCGGTCAGCCCGAGGCCGGAGAGGATCGCCCCGAACGAGAGCCGGCCGGTGCGAGCGCCCGGGGCGCTGCCGCAGTCGCAGCCGTCGTCACTCACGATTGCGGACGCAGGATCCGAAGCAGCGTCGGCAGCGCCCGCATCGACCACGCCGGCGTCACATCCTTCGATCTTGCACTTCCAGTTGCTCTCCCACGCGGGAAGGCACATCGAGGTGAATGGGCTCGTCGTGGGGCAGCTCGCGGGGCCTTCGATGTCGGAGAGGCTGACGAGGAGCGGATCCCATTTCCGAGCTTCGTCCTGCGAGGTCGCGATGACGTACGGGCACGTCGGATTGCACGACGGCGTGAAGAGGTTCTGACACGCGAACATGGTGCCGCTCTGCGACCACGTCAGGCACGCGAGCACGTCGGGGGCATGCTTCTCGAACGTCATCGTGTCGCGCGAAGCGACCCAGGTGCCGTTGTTCTGCGCGCCGCTGATCACGGCAAGGGAGATCTTCGATCCGTCCGGAGAGAGCGCGAAGCCGGGCATCGCCGCACTCGGAGCGCGGAACGGGACCTCGTACGTCTTCGCACCGTCGTGCGACACCATGAGGACCGCCTCGCGCGTCGTGTCCGTCAAACGGAACGCGGCGCGCGCATAGACGCGATCGGGATCGGAGGGATCGACCGCGGAGATGTACACGTCGGACGCGATGCCTGTCGCCTCCGGGACCACGGTGCGCGTCCAGGTCTGTCCGCGATCGTTGCTCGCGAACATGACGCCGACCCGATTGCTCGGGAGGCCCGCATCGGCGAGACCTGCCTCGTCGTACGAGAACAGCGCGGTGCCGCTCACGTAGATGCGCTCGGGGTGTCCCTGCACGACCTCGACGTTCTGCGGGATGAGCTCGGTGGGCAGCGAGACGCCGAGCTTGTGCCAGCTCACCCCGTCGTCGGTCGTCTCGAGGATCTCGGCCTGCGTGCCGTCGGCAGGCGCCGTGATCGCGAGCGCGCGGCCCGTCCCGCGTTCCTTCGCGATGTCGCGGATGCGCTGATTCTCCGTCCCGGGCGCAGGGACGAACGAGCACCCGGCGTCGACGCTCGTCCGGACGCCTGCCGGACTGCTCACGGCGATCGCGCCGCGCTCGAACACGACGACCGAAGGCGACACCGAATCTGCAGCGAGCCGCGGCTCGATCACGTCATCGCAGATCCAGTGCCACTTCTTGCCCGCGTCGTTCGAGACGAGGAGCCCGAAAGATCCGTGCACGATGAGCGTGTTCGGATCCTTCGGCGACACGAGGAGCTCGTCTGCTCCCGGATAACGGCCGTTGGCCTTCGCGGTGTTCGCGGTCGCGACGACGGACGCGACGGACGCGATCGCGAGGAGACTACGGGAAGCTCGGTGCATCATCGTTTGATCCTCCGCCCCCGTCTTGCCGTCACCGCGTGCGACTCAGCGCTGCGCACCCGCGGCGATCCACTTCGTGATCGCGCATGTCTCCGGATCGGACAGCGGGGTCGAGCCGCGTGGCATGCGATACGCCGGGTCGTTCGACATGATCCGCTCCATCAGCGGGCTGCACGACGCGTCACCAGGCAAGACGCGTCCGTCGAGAAGAAGCTCGTGAGCCTTGTCTGCGCTCGCGAACGAGAGCCCGCCCATGACCGAACCGGTCGCATGGCACGAGGGAGAGGACCCGCACGTCGGACGGAGAATCTGCGTGTAGATCGCATCGAACGTCGGCGGATCGACGAGCGGTTTGCAGTCCGCGCTCGGAACCTGGACGCACCCCGATGCCCCGGCGTCACCGTCGTCCTTCGACGACGAGCACGCCGCTGTCGTTCCGACCGCGAGAGCCGAGAGGACGATCGCGCGCGCGAGGTGGGCGAAGCGCATCAGATACCGAACGACCAGCTCGCGGCCGCCGTGTGGGCGATCGGGTACGACGGCGCGGCGAAGTTCGTCGCCTGGCCGGAGGTGATGCGGTACTCCAGCTTGAGCGCGCTCCACGTGCTGACGTCGATGCGCGTGCCCGCGGTGCCTTCGAGGAGATCGAGCGCGTACGTCGGCGCATGGACCGGGACGCGCTCCGGGTTGTAGAGCGGGTCGCCGACGAGCGCCTTCGTCGTCGTGGTGATGTATTCGCCCTTCAGATACGGGGTCACGATGCCGATCGTATATCCCGCGAGCGCGAACGCGCCGTACGTGCGCCACTTGCCGCCCGCAAGCGACGATCCGCCCCGCGCAGAGGAGAGCACGTCACCGCGCGGCACCTGATGAAGGATCTGGTAGCCCTCCGCGATGAACGTGAACGGAAGCCCCACGTGCGCCAAGAAGACGTTGCCGACGTACTCGTCGAACGCGTGATCGGGCATGACCGGACGAGTCGCCGGTCCCTCGCCGGGGATCCGCGCGTAGACACCGGAGACGCCGAAGTGGAGGTCCTTGCCGAAGATGTCGTCGGCCGAGAGCTTCGCGTGGACGGTGTTGACGGGCGTGATGGTGGTGGCGTGATGGCCGCCGCCGTGCGTGGCCGGATTGCCTGCCGGATCGCGGGCGCTGCCGGTCGACACGACGAGGTTGATCGCGCCGTCCCCCACCGGCAGACCGGCGCCCGCCTGCGCGCCGATCATGTGCGCCGGCAAGAGACCGCCGTGGAGCGCGATCTGCCGGGGCCGCTCGATCGGGAGCTGGAGCCACTTGCCGTGGTGATAGGCGACGTTCCAGTAACCGATGTCCGTGTGGAACCGGCCGACCTCGAGAAAGAAGTGCTTCGACGGCTTCCATCGGATGTGGAGACGCTCGAGCGCCGCGACGGGCGCGGCCGGGTCGTACGCGAAGGTGACCTCGCTCGTCGCGAGGATCGTCTCGTGGAGCTCGGCGTTGAACAGCATGTCGAAGACGCCGGTCGCAAATGCGGGCTCGGGGGAGATCCCGCCTTCTCGGTGCGACGAGAACCCGAAGCCTGCATCGCCGAAGAGGTTGAGGGCGTAGCGCGTCTTCGCACGGCCGACGTGCAGCTCCTGCAGACTGCCCGCCGCGAACTGCTGCATGTCCGTCGGACGCGAGTGGAACGTCATCGTGTCCTCCTCCTCGGCCGGTGGAGGCGTCGCATGCGCCTGCGGATTCGTCACCGGCGCCTCGGGCGCCGGAGCGGGTGGGGTCGCCGTCGTGACAGGCGGCGCTGCAGCGGGCGGCGGCGGTGGAGCGGGTGGGATCGGCTCGGGCGGCGTCTGCGCAAACGCAGCGCTCTCGAAGCTCAGAACGGCAGCGATGAAGAGTCCAGTCGTCGAGTAGATCTTCAAGGGTGTCCCTAGTCGGCAGGGGTTGACGGAACACGCCGCCGCCTCTCGCCGCGAAAACGTGCGCGAGACATCGAGCGTCCCCCCCGGGGCGCTTGCTTCGGTGATGCTCAATCGTGGAGGGTCAGTCGAACTTGAAGTTGTAAGAGACCGATCCGTTGACGCCGCCAGCAGGTGCCGGGAAGCGCCACGTGCGGAACGCGCCGAGCAGACAGGATTCGAGTCGAGGATGACGAACGGTGGCGTTCGTGATGTTCGCGGAGACGACGTCGCCCGTCGGGCTCACGGTGGCGCCGATCGCGATCACGCCCTTCAGATCCGGCTTCTCGAGCTGCGCGCGGTCGTAACAAGCCTGCGCTTCGTTCGCATGCGCGCGAACGGTGGCGCGCACGCCTTTCGGATCGACGTAGCCAGGTGCGACCGTCGGTGCGGGAGGAGCAGCAATCGCTGCTGTCGCCGGCGCAGTCGCCGGTGGCGCGACCGGTGACGGCGTCGGGGCGGGCGCCTGCGGTTGTGGAGCCGGAGAAGCTGCAACCGACTTTGTCGTGTCGTGCGTCGGCGTGGGCGCAGGCGCGGGAGCCGGCTCGGCGTGGACCGGCGTCGTGGTGGGCCGCCATGCGGCGCGCGCCGGAGCAGCGGCGTGAGCGATCGCCCCCGCCTTCGTCGGCGGTGGGCTCGCCGACGCCACCGCCTCGGCCGTCTGCGCACCGTTCGCAGTCGTGTCGTCGGCGGCCACGCTGCTCGCCGCGGGAGCCGACGACGAAGGCTCCGCGCTCGTCACGACAGGCGTCGCGCTCGGCGCCGTGTCCATCTGCTGTGCGACGTCGTTCGTCGGGCGATTCGACGACAAGCGCCAGATGCCGATGCCGGCGAGCGCGAGCGTCGCCGCAGCGATGACCCCGACGACGACGCGGCGCTTGTTCGGCGCGGGCGTCATGCCGTGTCCGCTCACGATGCCCGAATCCGGACCGCTCGCCTCGACGCTCGCAGCGATCGCTCCTGCGCTGAGCGCCGTACGCTCCGAGCGCGGTGCCGACGTTGCCGAAGGCGCCGGCAGCGAGTTGATGCTCGGCACCGATCCCGGTCCCGATCCCGATCCGGAACCCGATCCCGATCCCGATCCCGGCATCGACTCGGGGCCCATCGACACGGGGCGGAGGGACATGGCCGTGTGCTTCGCGCTGAGCAGCGAGAGCTGACTCTCGATGATGCGCTTGATCTCTGCTCGCTTGTCGGCGAACAGCTCGTTCATGACGCGCGGCAAGCGTCGTCGTGCCTCGACGAGCTGGCCCGCGTCCGCAAGCGCTTGTTCGATGTCGCCGCGGAATGCCTCGGCGGTCGCGTAGCGCTCCTCCGGGTCGACACGAACGGCCTGTCGACAGATCGCATCGATGGCTTCGGGCACGCTCGGATCGATCTCGCGAGGTGACGGCGGCAGGTCACCCGACGCCATCGCGCGCACGATCTCGAGATCGTCCTTGTCCTTCCACATCCGTCGACCAACGGCGATCTCCCAGAGGATCACTCCGGCCGCGAAGATGTCCGCGCGACGATCCACGCTTCGTCCGAGCGCCTGCTCCGGCGCCATGTAACGGACCTTGCCCTTGATCACTCCCTGCCGCGTCTCCGATGCGCGGCCGACGGCCTTCGCGACACCGAAGTCGACGACCTTCACCTGTCCTTCGTACGTCACGAAGATGTTGTGCGGGGTGATGTCGCGATGAACGATCTCGAGCTTCGTTCCGTCGTAGTCCGCCAGCTCGTGTGCATGATGCAACCCCGCAAGGGCATCCATCAGCACGAGGTACTGCTGCTCCTTCGTGAGCAGCGGCGCGCCGCCGTTCTTCACGTGCTGCGTCGCACGATTCTGCAGGCGATGGAACGGCTGCCCGTCGAGGTACTCCATCGCGATGAAGTAGTGCTGCTCGACCTCACCGACCTCGTTCGTCTGCACGACGTTCGGATGGTTCAGTCGCGCCGCGATCCGAGCTTCGTCGACGAGCATCGACACGAACTCTGGCTCTTCGGCGAGGTTGCGCCGAAGTCGCTTGATCACAGTCAGCTTCGTGAAGCCAGAACCCGCGGGCCCTGCTTGCACCGCGAGGAAGACATCAGCCATTCCCCCGTGGCCCAGCTCCGCAAGCAGCCTGTACTTACCAAAGACCGCGGATGTTTCTGCCATCGCCAACTGTGGATCTTACTGCGCCTTACTCGAAGGCGTACACGCAAACGAGCTCAGAGACTGAGTCGCGACACGAGTCGCGTTGAAGCTTCACGCGTGCGTCGCTACGCGTCACGACCTCGCGTTCATATCCATGCGATTACGACGCGCGCGTTTGGTTGCACATCTGCAACAAATCTCGTTCGCAGCTGCGAACGAGCACGCGCATTGCCAGACGCAACTCGCGACGCATCGCGCGAGCCTCGCGATGGGCTGCGCATGCTCGCGACGTGCCGCGTGCACTCGCGATGCCGCGCGCGTATTCGCGATGCCGCGCGCGTATTCGCGACGTGCCGCGTGCGCTCGCGACAGGCCGCGCAAGCCTCGCGAGGCGCCATGTGCGAGGCCAGCGAAGCTGACGAGAAGAAGAAGAAGAAGAAGAAGAAAGAGGAGAGAGGCGAGAAGCGAGCGGCGCGTCTGTTGCGTGTGTGTGTCGACGCGCGTGCGCGTGCGTGACGAGCGAGTGAGCGAGGCAAGCGAGAGAGACGATTGCGTGTGATCGATCGCGTTCGCGATTCCATTCTCTCGCGCGCATTCGTTAGACTGTTGATGCTGGCCGCGTTCAAGGGATGGAACGCGAGTCGCGAAAGCCCCCCCTGGGAGAGGAGCTGCAATGCGAATGGACTGGCGGCTGTTTCTTGGTTGCCTTGGAAGTGTCGTTCTTGCTTCGGCGTGTGACGACGGCGCAGCGGTCGGCGGCATCGGCGCAGCGCCGGGATCGTCGGGAGCTCCATCGGGCTCCTCGGGATCGAGCGGATCGAGCACGGCGACGCTTCCCGCCGGTGTTCCGGATGGCGCAGAGATCGGTGAGGTCGCGGACTGGTACGGTCAGCCCGCTGCGACGTACGCAACGTTCGAGGAGGACGGCAAGACGGTGAAGGAGTTCGGCGCGGTGCTGTCACTGCGCTCCCTCGCGAACATCCCGCCGGGTGCATTCATGTCTTACCAGTGGATGAAGGTCCCGCCGTCCGTCGTCGAGCAGACCTTCATCAAGAGCTACGAGATCGACTTCATGCCGATGGGCCATCCGCCGGCGCGCGTCTACGACGTCCCGCACGTCGAGACGCACGCGTTCAGCTGGACGCAGGAGGAGGTCAGCGGCCTCACCTGCCAGAGCCAGGACGATTACACGCGCCCGTCGGACGACTTCATCCCCACGGGCAAGTGGAGCTTCGATCCCACGCCCGACATGCCGAACGTTTGTGTTCCGCAGATGGGCGTCCACGGCTTCGACACGAACGCGCCGGAGTTCAACGGCACGCGCTTCACGCACTCGCTCTCCGTGCTCGTCTCTCGCGGCGAGTTCATGACCTACGAGCCGAAGTCGACGGTCGAAGAGCTCCTGAAGAGGAAGGACTTCACGATTGCCCTGCCGGCGCCGAAGAAGTTCACGAAGGCGACGCGCATCCCGACGATGTACGTCGGCACGTATCTGCCTGCCGTCGACTCGTATCGCATCGCGTACACGAATTTCGTGAGCGTCACGCCGAACTGAGAGCCGGCTGCCGGGGGGATCGATCCGCGCGCGGATCGATTGTCGATCGAACACCATGACGCGGGGGCCTCGTCGCGTGCGGGGCGCCGTGGCGTCGTTCCCTCGAGAACGGATCGAGCATCACCATGCCGATCGAGACACCACCCGTGTGGAGCACCTCAAGAGCATGATCAACATCAAGACGTTCGGCGCGTTCTTCTTCGTAGGCGTCAACCTCGCCGCTTACGGCTGCAGCAGCAGCGACACTCCTGCGGCCGCTCCGGTCCCCGATGCCGGCGGCAAGGCCGAGGACGACGGCGGCGCGTGCAAGGCGACGCAGGTGCCGACTGACTACGAGAAGTGCTTCTCGTTCGCGTCGACGGCGCTGCCGGCGGCGAAGCCGGTGACGACCCAATGCCTCCCCTCGGAGCTCGAGGGCGAGCGGCCGAAGGGCGCGGGCTTCGAAGAGTTCAGCTTCGGCGATTGGATCCTCACCGACGCGTACGACCTGTCGAGCGACTGCGCGAACGCGAAGACCCTGGTCGAGAACCTCCGCTACAACGACCTCTACATCAACGTCGCGAGCGAATACACCGCACGTGCGGACGGCGCCCTCGGAAAGACGGCGGCGCAGTACGTCCGCCTGCCTCCGCCTCCGGCCGATCCGGATGCGGCCGCGCCCGATGGCGGCGATTCGGGTGACGCCGGCGCGCCGCAGCCGCAGCTCCTCACCGTCCCGGACCGGACGTGCCCGCCGAAGGCGCCGGAGGTGAGCTGCATCGCGCTCGAGACCTGGTTCCAGGGAGGCTTCTTCACCGGTACGGCGACCGAGCTGCGCGTGTTCAAGAACGCGTCTGGTGCGAATGGCGGGGCGCCCGATCCGACGACCGCGAAGCTGTACGCCGTGTACAAGAAGGCTCAGTGATGTTCCGTTCGACGCGCACGTACTGGCGTCGCGGCGCAGCTGTCTCCGCACTTCTTGCCGGCGGCGTCCTCGTGAACGGCGTCGCCTGCAGCACGTCCGAGACGCCCGCCGAGAAGACGAAGCTCACCCGCGACGAGCTGCTCGATCCGCAAACGTGCAAGACGTGCCACGCCGACCACTTCCGCGAGTGGTCCGGAAGCATGCATGCGTACGCAGCCGACGATCCGGTCTTCCGCGCGATGAACGCTCGCGGGCAGCGGGAGACCGGCGGGCAACTCGGCACCTTCTGCGTGAACTGTCACGCGCCGATGGCCGTCCGCGAGAAGGCGACGACGGACGGGCTGAACCTCGACAGCGTCGATCCAAAGCTGAAGGGCGTCACCTGCTTCTTCTGCCATCAGGTCGACGGCATCGAGGGCTCGCACAACGGACAGCTGCACCTCGCCGACGATCTCGTGATGCGCGGCTCGTACTCCGATCCGGTCGAGAACAGCGCCCACAAGGCTGGGTACTCGTCGTTCCACGACGGGACGAAAGCCGACTCCGCGAAGATGTGCGGCGCGTGCCACGACATCGTCAACGGCCACGGCGTCGCGATCGAGCGGACGTTCCAGGAATGGGAGCGAAGCGTCTTCTCCGCGATCCCGAATGGGCTCTCGTGCTCGCAGTGCCACATGCAGCCCGAATCGCGCGTGCCGATCGCGCAGGCGCCGAACGTCTACCTTCGCGATCGCCACATCCACACGTTCGAGGCGGTCGACGTCGCGGTCACACCGTGGCCCGAGAAGGAAGCGCAGGCGGCGAAGATCGAGACCATGCTCCAGCAGACCCTCGCGGTCGCGATGTGCGTGCAAATCGTCGGCACGCGCGGCTCGGTGCAGGTGATCGCGGACAACGCCGGTGCCGGGCACAGCTTCCCGAGCGGCTCGGCGCAGGACCGGCGCCTCTGGTTCGAGCTCCAGGCGTTCCAGAACGGGAGCTCCGAGCCATTCTATCGAAGCGGCGTCGTCCCGGCGGGGACGGACCCGAGCGCGATCGACGATCCGGATCTCTGGCTGTTCCGCGATCACTTCTTCGACGACGCCGGCAAAGAAGTGCACATGTTCTGGGAAGCGAAGCGCTACGAGACGAGCCTCCTCCCGTCGAAGCCGCCTCCGGCGCCGCTTCGATCGACACACCTCATCCGCCGCTATCCGCGTGATCCGAGCGCGCTCTTCGCGGCGAAGCCCGATCGCGTCACATTGCGCGTCCTGCTCCAGCCGATCGGCTTCGACGTCCTCGACGACCTCGTGAAGTCGGGCGACCTCGATCCGGCGATCCGTCAGGCGATGCCGGGCCCGCACGTCGTCGGCGCGACGCTCGAGTGGACGCCCGAGCTCGCCGCGGCGGCCAACCTCCCCTTCAGCGCTCGCAACGAAGCGTCCGGCACCTGCGTGACCAACGTCCCCGACGTGCCGACCGCCCTGAACCTCGTGCAGGTGCACTGCAACGCGGACGATCCCACGCAGTGCTCGCTCTGAGCATCTTCATCGCATTCGAGGCAACACCATGACCGTCTCACGTATCTCCATCGGCCGATCGATCGCCCGCTTCCTCGTCCCCGCTCTTCTCGTGATCGGTTGTTCGAGCTCGAACGACGATGACCAGGCGAGCGCGCCCGGAGCTGCTACCGGTGATGACACGTCGGCGAAGTTCCAGTGCTCATCGGATCCGCGGGTCCAGACGTACGTCGCGAACATCGAGACACCCGGCATGCTCGGCCGCGCGCGCTTCGTGCTGACGAGCGCGGATCCGGCGCCGCCGCGACGCGGGCTGAATGCGTGGACACTGCACGTGGTGGACACGAACGGCGCGGCCATTCCCGAAGCAGAGATCACCGTCTCCGGCGTCATGCCCGACCATCAGCACGGCTGGTCGACCGTTCCGACGATCACGAAGAGCGACGACGGCATGACGTTCACCGTGGAGAAGATGAACCTCTCCATGGGCGGCGTCTGGAGTGTGACGTTCGAGCTGCAGACGAAGAACGCGGACGGAAGCGCAAACCCGGTCGATCGCGCAACCTTCACGTTCTGTATCGGCTGACCGTCATTTCGCGCGAGCGACCATCCCGTTCGGCTTCTTGCCGACCGCGAGCGCCTTCACGGGCGCTCGCCGCTCGACGTCGATGACCGTGACGGTCGACGCGAGCTCGTTCGAGACGTAGGCGAACTTGCCGTCGGGTCGGAAGACGATTCCGTGCGCGCCTGCGTCGGCGGCGATCTCGCCCACGACCGTGTCGCCCTTCGCGTTGCGCAGCACGACGCGATGACCGTTTGGGTCGGCGACCCAGACGTTTCCGTCGGGGCCGAGCGCGACCATGCCGGGCACGAAGCCGAGGTAGCTCGTCCCGAGGACGTCGAGCGTGCGGGTGTCGATCGTCGTGAGGCTCGCGTCGATCTCGTTGTCGACGTACGCGAGGCCGTTCTTCCCCTGCCATGCGCCAACGGGTGCTCGGCCGACGTCGATCGTCCGCGCCACCTTCTTCGTCGCGGTCTCGACGACGGTCACCTGATCGGAGCCTGTCGCCGCGACGAAGCTGTACATCCCGTCGTTCGAGAACGTCACCTCCGCCGGGCCCGAGCCGACCCTGATCTCCTGCCGGACGGCGAGCGTCTCCGGATCGAGGACGAGCACCCTGCCCGGCGTTCCGGCGATGGCGGTCCAGATCTCCTTGCCGTCGACGGTGTAGAGCGCGTTGTGGTTCGACGTCTGCGTGCGAACGTAACCTTGGAGCGAGCCCGTCAGTGCATCGAGCAGGAGCACCGATCCTTCCGGGCCTCCGCTCGAGCGATGCGCGGCTGCATGTCCGCCGCTGAAATCCATGCCCGGGACCGCGACGAGCAGATGCGAGCGATCCGGGCTCAGATACACGTGGTGTGGGTAGTCCGCGGAGTGGAGCTCGATCGTCCCCGCGACCTCGTTTCGCTCGGCATCGATCACGCTCAGCGAGCTCGCACCGCCGTTGACGACGTACACGGCGTCGAAGTCGATGGCGCGCAGGAGCGGATCGCTCGTCGGCGGTGGCCTCGTCTGCATGCCCACACCGACGGGCGCCTCGCTGAAGTCGCAGGCAGTCGGGGACAGGGCCGCGAGGATGAGGATGCCCACGGAACCGATCCACGTTCGCATCGTGCTTCCTCCCTTCAGTGCCTCAGCACGGCCGCGACGAGACCGCCGAGCGCCAGGGTGACGACGATGCACGCTCCCATCAGTGTCTTCAGCTTCCGCCGGCGCGCCTCTTCGAACGCAGCCTTCTCCTGCACATTTTCTCCTGCAACCCACTCGGGAAACACGCTCGGGCGAGATGGAGGGAGCGACAGCGGCGAGGATACCCGCGGTGACGACTCGAGCGCTTCGAGGGCAGCGTCGCCGAGGTCCGGCCACGAGCCCTCTTGGTCGTCACCGCTGTCATGCACATCGAGGTTCGGGACCGTGATCTCGGGCAGCGGTGCCGGCGGCGGGATGTCGATCGGTCGCGGCGCGGCGACATCACGCGCGACGCGCGCGCTCCGCTCGGACACAGTCATCGGCTCGTTCCGAGCGCGCTGCGAGCCGGAGCCCGATGCGTTCCGCGCCTCTTGGGCTTCCATGAGCGCGGCCCATTCGTCTGCGTTGATCGGCCCGACCCGCGTCGGCGCGCTGTAGGCATCACTCTCTCCGTCGGGAGGAGGAACCGTATCGACCTTGAAGATCTTGCCGTCGTCCACGTTGCTCCGGGGTGCTGCGGGTAAAACGCTCCCCCAGAGCGTCGGGCGAACCGCAGCATCATGTTAACGGCCGCTACGCCGCCGTGCGCAGGAAAAAATCCCGAGCTCGAGCACGGTTTCCGGTCTCTGTCTCCGGGCTCCGGTCCAAGTTCCGTGGGCAAACGGGGGCCCGCTCGCCCAGGTTCGCGCGCGCTCGCTTCGTTTCGGAAGCTCTCGACGGGATTTCGCCCCGCGTTCCGAGCGCTCGTGACCTGCGTCAGCGGCAGGGATCGGGCGCGCCGCCGGTGCTCCCCGGCCCGCCGCCTCCACCGCCTCCTCCTGCACGCGGGCTCGCCCCCAGGAAGAACGCAGAGGCCTGCTCGGTCGAGCACACACCGACATCGAGCGCGAATGCGCCCGCCTTCCCGCAACCCGACTTCGGGTCGAGCGCCACGCCGTGACCCATCTTCGGTATCGCCCAGCTCTCGACGCGAACTGTACCTGCGGCGTCGCGATGGATCCGATGCGTCGCAGGACCTTCCGTCTTCGTCTCCGTCGGCTCCTCGGAGATGCCGTTCACGCGCGTCCACTGCTTCACGAGCTCTTCGCGATTCACCGGGCGCACGGTCCAGTCTGCGTCGCCTTGCCAGATCGACACGCGCGGCGCACGCGCGCTGCTCGCCTTCGGCACGAGCGCCGCCCATTCATCGGCGGAGAGCTCGCGCCCGCTCATGCACGAATACGTGTCGAGCTGCGACGTCGCGCACTTGTACGGCAGGCCGGCCATCACCGCGCCCGCTTCGAACACGTCGGGATATGCCGCGAGCATGACCGACGTCATCGCGCCGCCGGCGGACAGCCCCGTCACGAACGCGCGCTTCGTTCCGTACTTCGCGTGTGCGGCCTCGACCATGTTCGCGAGCGAGCGCGCCTCGCCGCCGTCGCCGATCTGACTCGGCTCCCACCAGCGAAAGCACTTCATTCCGTTGTTCGCCGATTGCTGCTCGCCATAGACGATGACGAGTCCCTCGCGATCGGCGACCTCGTTCCAGCCCGCGGAGACGTAGTCGGCCGCGCTCTGGGTGCAGCCATGCAGCGCGAGCACCACGGCGACCGGCGTCTTGCCCGCCGGCGCATGGACGTACATCTTCAGACCGCCCGGATTGGCGCCGAAGCTCGTGACCTCTTCGAGCGCGCTCGATCCGCCGAGGCCGGGCAGGTCCGACGTCGACGCCTTCGGCGGGCATGCAGCAGGCGAGCTTCCGTCTTCGACGACGTTCGAGCACGCGGCGATGACGAGTGCGAACGGTACGAGGAGCTTTCGCATGACGCTCCTCGTCAGCAGCGGCCGTGCCACGGAGTCACGGATGTCGAGACGTGCTCGTGCTCCGGCGCATCCGCGGCTCGATCATCGAACGGCGTCACGCCCGACGCACCGGCCCGGGGAGCGGGCGCGACGCGAGTGACGCGCCATCACTCGTCGTCGCCGGCGAGATCGGCGTCGCTCGCGCCGACCTCCGAAGCCTTGATGTTGAGGCGCGCGGCCATGCGCTGGAGGAAGCGTCGGCTCACGCCCGCGAGCTCGGCAGCGTGCGTGACGTTTCCACGCGCGCGTTTCAACACGGCGCGAACGTAGACATGCTCGAAGCTCTCGGTCCACTTGTCGCGCGCTTCCTTCAGCGGAAGGTGCAGCGGCGCGAGCTCTTCGAGGCCGGGGACGATCGCCGGTGCTGCCGTCGTCGGACGAGCCGTCGGCCCCAGCGTGCCGAGCAGCATCGCGCGCTCGACGGCGTTCTTGAGCTCGCGCACGTTCCCGGGGAAACTTCGCTGTGCGAGCGAGCTCAGGAAGGCGGCCGGTAGCTCGCCGTTGCCTCCGAGGAGCGCGTAGAAGTGCCGCGCGAGGACGGGGATGTCTTCCTTGCGGCTCCGCAGCGGCGGCAAGCCGATCTCGACGACGGCGAGCCGGTAATAGAGGTCCTCACGGAAACCTCCCTCGTTCACCGCGCGCGCGAGCGGACGGTTCGTGGCGGCGACGATGCGGACGTCGACGGGCTTCGCGGCGTTGCTGCCGATGCGGCGGATGCTCCGGGTCTCGATCGCACGAAGGAGCTTCGCCTGCATGGCGAGCGGCAGCTCCCCGATCTCGTCGAGGAACAACGTCCCGCCGTCGGCCTCCTCGAACACGCCCTTACGATCCGAGATCGCGCCGCTGAACGAGCCGCGGACGTGGCCGAAGAGCTCGCTCTCGAACAGGTTCTCCGGAACTGCTCCGCAGTCGATCGGGACGAATGGCCCATTCGCTCGTTTGCTCGCGCTGTGGATCGCGCGCGCGACGACGTCCTTACCGGTGCCCGTCTCTCCTTGCACGAGCGCGGTGGTGTCCGTCGAGGCGACACGCTCGAGGATCGCGTAGAGGCGGCGCATCTCGACGCTCGATCCGACGAGCTCGCCGAACGACTCGCGCGTCGACACGTCGAGGAATGCCGGTTCGTCGCTGACCTCGACGCGCACGGAGGTCCCCCCGACGCGGAGCGTGGCACCGGCAGGCACTTCCGCTTCGATGAGGCGGATGCCATCCGCGAATGTTCCGTTCGTGCTCCCCGAGTCCTTCACCAGAATGCCCTTCGGCCTGACCCGAAGCTCGCAATGCACACGGGATGCCGTTCGGTCGGTGAGGCGTAAGTCGCTCCCGTCCGCAGTCCCGATGCGCGCGGTGCCGCCGTGGACCTCGGCCCGGAGACCGCGGTCCGGCCCGTCGACGACGACGAGCACGACGGAGAGGATTCGAAGCCCGCGCGCCTCGGCGGGGACGCGGGTGGTCTCGTCATCGACGAAGTCGTTCACGAAATGGCTCCGAGAATGTCCGGTCGTTCGCGGGCACCGGCAGATCGGACGATAGCCGGTGTCCGGCGGATGTCGAACGAGGACTTCGAGCGCAGGTGACGCAGGCGATCATCCCTCCGGGACGATCGCGCGACGGAATCGCTTCAGTGTGCTCGGCCGCTGGACACGTATGGGTTCGGGCGAGGCGGCTTGTCTTTCTCGTCCGTCCCCGGTCCCGTCGACGAAGACGCTACGAGCGATGCCGGATGCACGGTCTTCGCGGAGCGAGCGCGGCCGACGGATGCCGACGCGCTCGGAGCCGCACGCATTCGAGCTTCGTCGGCACGCACCTGGATGTCGGGCTCGCTCGTGCGCCGTGCGTCGGGATTGGCGATCGTTCCCGCGTCGGCCCTGCTCGCGACGACGGCGATGGCGCTCGCTCCGCCGCCGAGCACGAGCACGCCGAGCAACGAGAGCCCAGCCCAGAGCGGCGTGCGCGAAGGAGGCGTGCGCGAAGGAGGCGTCGACGCGCCGACGACGCGAAGCGCCTCTGGCGTTTCGGCGCGCGTGTGCTCGCTCGGGTTCAGCTCGCCGCTCGTCGGCGGCGGCGCAGAGCTCGGGCGCCACACGGGCTGCGAGCGCGAGGCGCTCGCGCTTGCGCCGCCTTCGTCGGTCTGCGCTGCTCTCAGCGCGCGCTGCACTTCGCGGCGTCGTTCCTCGAGCGACGTTCGGAGCGTCACACCGAACGAGTCGCGAACCTCCGCATGGCTCGCGACGATGTCGTGACTCCGCGCGATCCGTTCGAGCTCGGTCGCCAGCTCGGCGATCGTGCTCGTGCGCGACGCGGGATCTTTCGCGAGCGCTCGTTCGAGGAGCGCGTCGAGCGCAGTCACTGCATCCCCGATCGCGGGCACGACGTCGGCGAGCTTCGGCGGCGGCTCGCGCTGCACGCGCTCGAGCGTCTCGGCGTCGTTCTCTCCGCGGTAGAGGCGCCGACACGCGAGTGCCTCCCAGAGGACGATGCTCATCGCGAACACATCGACGCGATGATCGATGTCCTTCCCACGGATGTACTCCGGGGCCATGTAGCCGAGCTTCCCTCGGAGCGCGCCCTGGCTCGTGGTGCGCTCGACGGCGAGCAGCGGCCTCGCGAGCCCGAAGTCCGTGATGCGCCCGACGCCGTCGAGCCCGACGAGGACATTCGCCGGCGACACGTCACGGTGAACGCAGCCGAGCGGCGTGCCGTCGTCGGACCGGAGCTCGTGGAGAGCGCGCAGCCCCTCGCACGCGTCGAGCACGATCCGGATCGCGACGGCGTGAGGTCTCGCAGGCCGTTCCTTCTGCCAAGCTCGGATGAGATCGGAGAGCGATGCGCCCTCCACCCAGTCCATCACGAGCTGGACGCCGCTCTCGTCGGCCTCGACGTCGCGAACGTCGACCGCGTTCGCATGGCGGAGACGCGACGCGATCTTCGCTTCCTCCACGAGCGCCGCGACGAAGCTCGGATCGTCGGCGAGGTGCTCGTGGGGCCGCTTGATCGCGACGAGCTGACGGAAGCCGAGCGCGCCGGCGGCCGCTCCAACCCATACCGAGGCAGTCCCCCCGGACGCGATCTTGAGGAGCGGCTCGTAGCGGCGCGCGCTCACGGCAGCCGCCCGCCGATCGTCGCGACGCCTCCGGTGCCGACGGGCGCAGACGACCAGCGAACGAACACCGCGCCGAGCACCACCGTGTTGATCGCGAGGAGCCCCGTCACTCCGAGAAGGAGACTCGTCCGCAGCGTCTTGCCTGCGCCTTCGTCCGATCGGACGTTGCAGTCCGATGGCCGCGGGCCAGTCGCGCCCGGTGCACATCCCGCGGCGACGAACTCGTCGTGAGCATGGAGTGCATCGAGACCGCTGAGCGTCGCGGCGGCGCCCGACAGCACCGTCGCGCCGGCGCCGATCCAGAACCAGACCGGCGAGATGCCCTGGCTGCTCGGCTTCCGCTGCTCGGGTCCAGGCGAGACGAGCGCCGGCGCCACTTGGTCCCCCGCGACCTTGGCGCCACTCTCGTATCCGCCAACGATCGTCATCGCGCCCGGTGTGACCTGGACGAGCTTCTCGAACCGTTCGTCACCACGCTGGACGATGACCGTGTGAGGCCCGACGAGGGCAACGACGGGTCTCGAGGCTTCGTATGCGCGCCCGTCGACGGAGACGAGGCACCGGTCAGCGCCCCTGCAATCTACATGGATCGTTCCCGTGCGGCCGGCGAAGCGCTTTCTCGCCGCGTCGATGCTCTTCGAGAGCGACGCATCACGGTCCGGACGTGCGTCGCTCCGCTCGAGCAGCTCGGCGCCGAGCACCGCATCATCGGCGCGCATCGCCGCCTCGAGCGCCGCCTCGAGGCTCGCCATCGTCGGCGCGAGCGCATCGGCTTCGGCAAACGCCCTCGCAGCGGTCGCGTGATCGCCGGCGGCGTGCGCACGCACCCCGCGGTCGTAGGCGTCCTTCGCGCGCGAGAGATCGGCTTCGCCTGCCCATGCGCCGCTCGCGAGGGACATCGAGAGGACAGCCCCGACGAGACACGACACCGCTGTCCGCGCGATCGATCGATCGACTGGAAAGCAGCGGTGCGCGAGGTGCATGAGGCGCGGAGTTATAGCATCATACCTCAGCCATGCCCGACCGCCCGGTCCTCCGCTCGATCGTCTGGGGAGCCGTCGGAGCAGGCATTTTCTGGGGTTGCAGCCTCGACTGGAATGTTCGACTCGAAGACGCAGCCGACGCCGCGCCGGGGTCGGAGGCCAGCATCGGCGAATCGTCGACGGAGGACGCGCCCGACGCGACAGCGAACGACAGTCCGCCCGACGGCGGCCATCCCGATGCGGACTATTGCGACGCGCTCGCGAACACCGTGTTCGAGAAGGAGCGCGAAGCTGCCCGGTGCGCGCTCGGTCAGACAGGACAGTGCGGCGAGCAGGAGAAGGGCATGTGCTGCAAGGTCTGGGTCGCGAAGAAAGACGCGGCGGCGACCGAGACGCTCCGGCAATCCGTCGAGAGCTTCAACGCGTCGAGCTGCACGTTCGACTGCAGCAAGTACGCTTGCAGCTTCACCACGGCGAGCAGCTGCGTGCAGGTCAACACGCCCGTTCCGTACTGCTCTCGGTAGACGCTCGCGATCAGGAGCCCCGCTCGCGATCAGGAGCTCCTGCTCGCGATCAGGAGCTCTCGCTCCTCAGCCATGCGACGACGGTCGCGAGCCCTTCGTCGAGCTTCACGCGCGGCGACCAGCCGAGCTCCTCGCGGGCGCGGCTGATG